>NZ_AHJG01000211.1:0-551 GCF_000241145.1 Candidatus Nitrosarchaeum limnium BG20
TAATTATTATTGCTAAAATTTCATTGATTTGAAAAAATCCATACAGAGCCAGTTCAGATGCAATAATTCCAGCAATAATTGAAGGGCCACCAGGCCGTACAACCATGATACGATCTTTTTTATTCACATCGGGAACTGCAAGATTTCTTTTTTGAAGAAATTTAATCAGATATGGGGTGGTAAGATATACTGTAAAAAATGCTACAATGCATGAAATTACTGCAGGGATTATCAATTCGATCAATTATCTAACCTTCCGTAATTCTGACTTTATGTTATCTGCAATGGTTGAACCAATTTTATCTATCTCTGCTAATTTATTCACAGGAATATTTGCCAAATCATCAAGAGTTTTGATTCCATGTTTATAGAGCATCCTTGCCCTTATTCGTCCAATTCCCTTTACTTTAACCAAATCTAGCAATTCTTCTCTAATTCCATATGTAATTCTCCTTCGTAAATTATCTAGTTCATCAAGTAGATCTACCCGTTCAACATGCTTTGAAATTTCTCTAAGGCAATAGGATAACCAGTCCGCAGTTTCAACCATT
>NZ_AHJG01000210.1:0-1941 GCF_000241145.1 Candidatus Nitrosarchaeum limnium BG20
CCAATCTCTATGCTGCCAGCACCTGCAATGTAGATCAATAACCAATAAAATAATGGATTTGGACAACCAACTCCGGCATTTCCTAATAATAATCCCATGAAAAATGATTTTGAATAATCTTCCCTATTTTGAATAAATTTTGGAGTGCCAGAGTATGATGGCATCTTAAATGAGACTAGTTTTAGTTGAGATAATCCAAAGAAGAATGCTGCAACTCCTGCAACCAAAAACATTATTGTCGATATTTGATCTAGTGATGCCGTCTCTCCAAGTATGGATATTCCAGTACCATATGCTGCAATCATTAGAGTTAGGCCAGCACCAAAAAGTAATGCCATGGAAAGACCCTTCTTGTATCCTTTGCCCATGCTTAGTGGAACAATTATGAAAACCAGAGGCAAAGTGCATGGCAAGACAATCATCGAAAGTCCTGCAACATAGGCTATGATCAACCAAGAAAGATATGTCGCAGACCCTTGATTTTCAACTGCAAACTCGTTTGTAAGTGAGAATATCACTCCAACAAAGATTAATGATATTAATGCAAATGAAACTAGTACTACCGTCTTTTTAGCTGCAATCTGTGTAGACATGAATAATATACGGCAATATTCTATTTAAGAAGAAAATATGAATGTCATACATGGAATCTCATATTTGATTCTCAGAGTTAAAACTAGGACATATGAGTGAAAATCAAGAGATGATGCAACAAATGGTCAGGTGTTCCTATTTACAAATAACAAAAAGAAAATGAAAACTAGATCTGAAATTAAAAAGATTGGGCAAATGCCCAACCTATGGACTGGTCGTAGGTAAACGCGTGGCTTTATGTACCTGCTTTGATTTGCAGTATTTACTTAAAAGACTCCCGTAGAAATTATTCATACTATTCATCAGCACTCCCTAAATACTAGCTTGCAATGTATAGTTTGATTGAAGCTCTCACCAAACAACTAACCGTTGCTGGTCTCAAGTTTCAATTATTTACTCTAAACACAAATAGTATAATAATCTGAAAAAATAATATCTTACATGGCACAAAGAATCACTGTCATGTTAGATGATAATGTCGTAAAAGCACTACGTAACTTGCAGGCAAAGCAGATAAAATCAGCTACATCACATGTTAGTTTCTCCAAATAAATGAAGTACTGCTAAAAAGCATAAAAAATTAATCTTTGTGTTTTATTTTACAATGTCTCTTTAGGTATCCTTCACTAGACAGAGATAGATTGCAGATCTCACATCTGACTCTCTTGCTCAATTTACTACCTTCATATTTTCATAGTTTGAGTTATTAGTTTTCCTCTAGGTGGTTTAGTCTGATGTGGGCCTCTAGTCTTGTTACTAGAATCATTCTGCCGCAATAGGTACAGGTTACTGCTAGTTTTTCAAACTCTTTTGGAGTGAATCGTATGTCTGCATACTTTCCATGATGTGGTACCTTTTGAGACATTACTCCGGAAATTCCTTTACGCCAAGTAATATCATAAAACGAGCAAAAGTCTCTAACTGCTTGGACTTTATGGTAAACTGTAGTGTGCATTCCTTGATCATGCCTTCCTATCTTTGAGCGAATTACCTCTCCATTTTGGAAATGCTTTGCAAAGGAACGCATTATTTTTTCTGTCTTTTTGTTTGATATGATAAGATCATAGGGGGTTACTTCACATGTGTTGCATACTGTTTCAAGGGAACGGAGTCGGTACTTCCAGGTCTTTATTGGCATTCCTTGCTTTCTTGTCAAAAGATCATCCATCCATTCGGATACCAAAGGATCTGATGTGATTTCATGATGCTTGTTAAACTCGTAAAACTCTCTAGTGTCTGATTTTGGTAAAAAGAAATGGCCTGACTTGAGGCGGATAATATTTCCTGTCTTTGATAATTTTGTGATATAGTTGTAGACTGTTTTTTTAGACAGTCCCAAAGTTTTTG
>NZ_AHJG01000209.1:0-745 GCF_000241145.1 Candidatus Nitrosarchaeum limnium BG20
AAGAAGAACATCATCAAAAGTTAATCCTTCTTTGAATTCCAATGAAACCTTGTAAAGATGGTCAAATATGGATTATAAGCCTTTGTGTCTTTTAGATAGTTTTGATGCAACTGTAATGGCATCCTTTGTTTGAGCTACATTATGAGTGCGAATTACATCAGCTCCATTAAGAACAGATACAGCCTCTGCTGCAATAGATCCAAATAATCGATCTGAAACATTTTCTTTTCCAAGTATTTTTCCAATAAATGATTTGTTTGAAACGGAGATCAAAATTGGATGGTTCATCTTAATTGATTTTAGATTTTGAATTACAGATAGATCTCGCTTAAACCAATCAGATTTGATTTTTGTAAAAAAAGATCCTTTTCCAGACTTGCGAAAAAAACCAATGGCTGGATCTAAAACTATTTTATCAGATGAAATTCCAGTGGTCTTTGCAAGTTTTAAACTGTCTTTTAAAAGATCTTTAGTAGACTGAATATCACCAATTACTCTCTTTGAATCAAATGCACACAATACAAGAGACGGTCGATATTTCCTGACTACATCAATCATTTTAGGATCGTACTTTAATCCAGAAATATCATTAATTATCTCAACTCCGTATTCTAGGACGTGTTTTGCAACATTTGCTCTACAAGTATCTACAGAGATTGGAAGATTTGAGATATTTTGAATTACTTTGATTGCATCAAGAACTCTTTGTAATTCTGTTTTTTCTGATACGGATGTAGACAGATAC
>NZ_AHJG01000208.1:0-745 GCF_000241145.1 Candidatus Nitrosarchaeum limnium BG20
AAGAAGAACATCATCAAAAGTTAATCCTTCTTTAAATTCCAATGAAACCTTGTAAAGATGGTCAAATATGGATTATAAGCCTTTGTGTCTTTTAGATAGTCTTGATGCAATTGTAATTGCATCCTTTGTTTGTGCCACATTATGAGTGCGAATTATATCAGCTCCATTAAGAACAGATATGACCTCTGCAGCAAGAGATCCAAATAGTCGATCAGAAACATTTTCTTTTCCAAGTATTTTTCCAATAAATGATTTGTTTGAAACAGAGATCAAAAGGGGGTGGTTCATCTTAATTGATTTTAGATTTTGAATTACCGACAGATCTCGCTTTAACCAATCAGATTTGATTTTTGTAAAAAAAGATCCCTTACCGGACTTTCTAAAAAAACCAATAGCAGGATCTAAAACTATTTTATCAGATGAAATACCAGCAGTATTTGCAAGTTTTAAACTGTCTTTTAAAAGATCTTTAGTAGACTGAATATCGCCAATTACTCTTTTTGAATCAAATGCACATAGAACAAGGGATGGTCGATATTTTCTTACTACATCAATCATTTTAGGATCATACTTTAATCCAGAAATATCATTGATTATTTCAGTTCCATATTCTAGGGCGTGTTTTGCAACATTTGCCCTACAAGTATCTACAGAAATTGGAAGATTTGAGATGTTTTGAATTACTTTAATCGCATCGAGAATTCTTTGTAATTCTGTTTTTTCTGATACAGATGTTGGCAGGTAT
>NZ_AHJG01000207.1:0-8418 GCF_000241145.1 Candidatus Nitrosarchaeum limnium BG20
TTTTTTGAGCATTTGTACAACACTTGGTTGTCTAACATTGAGCATTTTTGCAATTGTACTGATTTTGACATCTTCTCCTCTTTCTTTGATGTGCCAAATTGCCTTCAGATACATTTCAACATGTTCTGCTTCTGCTGTTCCTACAAAAAGAGTTTCATCGTTATCATCATTTATTGCGTCCATACTATACCATCTTTGAATCTTTTAATAAATATTCAAAGTATGATCGTGCAAATCCGGCCAATCCTGTATGATCTGCCCAAATTGCTACAATATCTGATGTATTCATCTCTTTCATTTCAGGACCAAGTAAAATCACGACATATCTGTTATCTGAAATTATTCCACCTCCGAAAAGTCCTTTTTTGATTTTTACTGTCGCAACTCTGCTTATTGCTTTGATGGATTCTTTGTCCATTTTATCTGATGTCAATATCGTAATCTTTACTCCTTTATCGTGAAGTGATCTTAATTTTGGTAATGCCTGTCTTACTAGTTCCTGTCCTGCTTCAGGCAATGCAATCATTACCTCATTCCTGCAAGATTCAACCATCTCCAAAATTTTTGAGGCGATATTTATTGCACCTGATAATACCCATATGTCTGGTTTCTCACTAGTTCCACTTTTTTCATATAATGGCACTAGTTCTTTTAATATGATATTTTGATTTTGTAAGAATTCATTTTGCATCTTTTGCTTAGTCGTTTCTAATCCTGTAGAGGGAGATTTTGCAAAATATTTTGTTGGTCTTGAGTCATCAGAGCCTATCCATCCTTTTTCTTCTAATGTTCCTAATACTTCATAAATTTTTGAATATGGAACTCCTGATTTTTGACTAAGATCAGCTGCAGTTAATTCTCCGGATTGAAGCAATGAGGTGAATGTTCTAATTTCGTAGCTAGTAAGACCTATCTTTTCTAGAGACTTTCTTGTCTTGTCTGATATGTTCATGCGATCTACTCGTTCAGTTTTGTTATTTAAATCAGACATGCCTAATTACTAAATTCCATACGGGGGCGAGTGTGAAATGGATTATATATCATCTCGGAAGAATTTCCAATACAGGCATGGCATTAATTCAGATTTCCAATCAATCAACTAAAAGTCTAGGAAAAAAATCCACCATTAGATTCACTCAAAGCATATGTCCTGACTGTAACATGATCTTGGATGCTGAGGTATTTGAGAGAGACGATAAAGTCTACATGTCAAAGATTTGCCCAACTCACGGTGAATGTGAGGAATTATACTTTGGTTCTTATCAAATGTACAAAAAATTCAGTACATACTGGATGGATGGTAAAGGTGCTCATTCTCCAAACGTAATGATTGACAAATGTTCATGTCCAAACAACTGTGGTCTATGTTCAAATCACTTATCTCACAGTGGATTGGCAAACATGATCGTAACTAACAGATGTGATTTAACATGTTGGTATTGCTTTTTCTATGTAAAGAAAGGCCTTGAAGGCGCTTACATGTACGAACCAGATCATACACAAGTAAGAGGAATGATGAAGACTCTAAAGGCTGAAAGACCAATCCCAGGTAACTCTATTCAGATTACTGGTGGTGAACCAATGCTTAGAGAAGATATTGCTGATGTTATTAAAATAATGAAAGAAGAAGGCGTTGACCATGTCCAGATGAATACAAACGGTATCAGACATGCAATGGATCCAGAGGCAGCAAGAGAAGTCAGACTGGCTGGATGTAATAACTTGTATCTTTCTTTTGATGGTGTAACTGCAAGAACAAACCCAAAGAATCACTGGGAAATTCCTTATGCACTTGATAGCTGCAGAAAAACAGGTACTACTGTGGTATTTGTTCCAACTGTAATCAAGTCAATTAATGATCATGAACTAGGTGGAATTATTAGATATGCACAAAAGAACATGGATGTAGTTCACGCTGTAAACTTCCAACCAGTATCTCTAACTGGAAGAATGGGTAAAGGAGAACGTGAAAAATATAGAATCACAGTTCCAGATTGCATTCAAAGAATTGAAGAACAAACAAACGGTGAGGTAACAGTTGATGACTGGTTCCCAGTACCAAGTTGCATGCCACTAACTAACGTAATTGAAGCATTCTCTAGTAAACCAAAATATGAGTTATCTATTCACTTTGCTTGTGGTGCAGGTACATACATTTTCGAGGATGCAGAGACAAAGAAATTTGTTCCACTAACTAAATTCTGTGACATTCAAGGAATGCTAGAATTATTTGAGGATAAGGCAGAAGAGATTCGTTCTGGTAAAAACAAATACTTTACAATGCTTGAAGTTGTAAGAAAACTCAAAGGATTCGTTGATACAAAAAAGCAACCAGCTGGATTAGACTTGGCAAAGATGTTTGGTAATATCTTGATGAAGAGATCCTTCGAGTCCATTGGTTCATGGCATGTCAAGGGATTATTCTTAGGTATGATGCACTTTCAGGACAAATACAATGAAGACTTGGAAAGACTCCAAAGATGTGATATTCACTACTTAACCCCAGATCTTAGAATAGTTCCATTCTGTGCATTTAATGTAATTCCAGAATGGTACAGAGACAGAATTCAAAAGAAATATTCCATCACAGTAGAGGAATGGGAGCAGAGAGAAGGTGTCAAACTAGAAGACGGTCTGTATCGTGGTCTAATGAGACGTGGAGCAGGCGATGAACTTGCTGCTGGCTGTGCAAAAAGTCAAATGTTCCATGATGCTGCTCAGGCAACAATGTAAATCTTAGACCTTAAATTATCTAAAACTAATTTTGTTTTGTGAAGATACTTTTCATTTCTCCAAGATATGAAGGGGGGATAGGAGGTCACGCATTTAGAGTAGCAGAAAAACTACGTGAATCTGGATTTGATGTAAAACTAATGCATGTTCCACATGTACCGATAAAAAATCTGAAAAATCCGAGCTTTGTAATTTTTGGAATGATTAAAGCAATACTTGACAGAGAAAAGTATGATGTTGTACATGCATGGAATGTCCCTTCTGCATTTGTGATGAAATTTGTCAAGGCAAAAAAGAAAGTTCTCTCAGTTCATGGGATTTATTCAGAACAGGTAGATGCATTACACTCTACTGCAACAAGTAGCATGGTTAGTAATGCTGAATCTAAAGTTTTAAAATTTGCAAATGTTCTAACAACTGATTCAAAATCAGTTCAAAAAACATACAAAGAAAAACTAGGTCTTGATTTTGTGTATCTTCCAGCCCCATTAGATACTAAAAAATTTGATCAAATCCCAGATATAAATAAAATCGAAAATCAAATTGCATATGTTGGACGAGATAGTTTTGAGAAAGGAACTGACATCTTGAGAAAAATAGAGCCGCAAATTAAAGGCAAAATAATTTACTGTACAGACATGTCTTGGATTGACGCTATGAAAAATCTTAAGGCATCTTCTACTCTTGTTGTGCCTTCAAGAATGGAAAGCCTGCCACAATCGATCAAGGAGGCATTTTTTTAAAAATTCCAGTAATTGCTACAAGCGTTGGAGACATTCCAGAGATAATTAAAAATAATGAAACTGGAATCCTTGTTCCACCAAACGATCCACAATCATTACATGAAGCAATTAATTCATTATTGGAAGATAAAGACAAGGCATCAAAAATGGCAGAAAATGCATTTGATTTTATAATTGAAAATTTTACGTGGGAGAAATTACTCTCTCAATATACTGATTTTTATAAAAAATTACTTTAGATAAAAAATTTTGACAGTCCTTTTTTTAATTCCATGGAGTACTTCCATTTCAGTGTGGATTCTGTAATACTAGTATCTGCTTGACTAGATTGCACGTCACCGTCTAGCGCTTTTTCATATTGTGGTTCAAGTTTCAAACCAGACAATTCGATCATTATTTTTGCAAGCTGCTGAATTGAAGTCGTTTTACCTGTACCGATATTAAAAAATCCCTTCTTTACATTGCTGTTCATAGCAGCTATGTTTGCAAGTGCGACATCTTCAACAAAAATAAAATCCCTAATTTGTGTACCTGTTCCAAAAATTATTGGCGATTTTTTTCTTTTAATCTATTGAGGAATTTTGTAATTACGCCAGCATAAGAGCCAGTCTGACCTTCTCCGTAGACATTAAAGTATCTAAGACCAATAATTGATACATTATCTTTGGAATATTTTTCAGCAAGAAACTCGTCATCTAATTTTGTTTTTCCATATGGATTGATTGGATTACGCTCGCTATTCTCAGTTATTGGAATTTTTTTTGGATTTCCGTAAACACTTGAGCTACTTGCATAAACTACCTTCAAATCAAACTCTTTTGCAATTTTAAATACATTTTCAGTTCCTTTTACATTTACATCGATGTATTCCTGTTGTTTTGTAAATGATTCTTGGACATCTGTAAGTGCAGCTTCGTGAAATACTCCGTCTGAATTTTTTAAAATATTTTGAAGCTGGTCCAAATCTCTAATGTCAGCTTTATGAAATTCTACATCCAGTGATGAAATTCTTTCAATCTTTCCTCTATACAGATTATCAATTACAATTGGGGTGTGGTTTTGTTTGAGGAGTTGTTTTACTATGTTGCTTCCAATAAATCCCGCTCCCCCGGTTACAACAAACTTCACGTCGTCGCTAAAATTTTCCAATCTTTAAATCTTCATTATTAATAAAACTAAAAAACAAGTAAATTATGTGAAGTTGTAAGCCCAAAATGAAAAATGTTCTAGAAATGAGTGAATCTGAGTTCAATAATAGTATCCAATCAGGCTCACTCAAGATATGTGTAATTGGAATTGGTAGAATAGGTCTACCAACTGCTCTATCCTTTGCAAACTCTGGCCTATCCACTATTGGTCTTGATATCAATTCTGAACTGGTTAATATGGTAAATCAAGGGGAATTTCCTTTAAAGGATGAGCCAGGATATCCTACAATCTTTGAAAAAGTTTTAAAAGAAAAAAAATTCTCTGCAACTACTAAAATCCAAGATGCTGTTCCTCAATCAAATGTAATAGTTCTATCGCTTCCCACTCCTATGGATAAACAAAACGTGCCAAATTATGATGCTTTGCGCTCAGTAGGACGACAACTACATGAATTTTTATCTTCAGGCTCTATAGTGATTGTTGAAAGTACAATTGAGCCAGGTTTTATTGAAAATGAATTAAAATCCATAATAGAAGGAAATGATCTCAAACTAGTTGCAGGAAAAAATTTCAGCATTGGAGTATGTCCTGAAACTGCAAATCCCGGGCAAATTCTTAATGATTTTGAGCGATTACCTAGATTGGTTGGAGCTATAGATCAAAGAACCCATAACATAATAAAAAAAATCTACAAACATGTCTTTACAGTGGATTTAATTTCAATGCCTGATTGTAAAACTGCAAACGCTGTAAAGTTGACTACAAATGTTTTTCGTGATCTAAACATCGCATTTATCAATGAGTTGGCATTAATCTTTGAAAAATCTGGAATAGATATCATGACAGTTTTAGAGGCTGCAAAAACAAAATATAATTTTCAAGTACATTATCCAGGAGCTGGAGTAGGTGGACCCTGTCTTCCTGTAAACTCTTATCAAATGATAAATTTTGCAAAAACTTTTGGATTTGATAATTTTTCTATTGTTGAAACTGGACGAAAAATTAATGAATCTATGCCAGATCATGTAATTGAACTTTTAAAAGATGCATTTGCTGAATCTCATATTGACATAAAGAATTCCACAATATTGATTTTAGGTGTAACCTACAAGCCAGATGTAAAAGATGTCCAACTTACTCCTGCAGAGCCAATTATTTCAAAATTACAACAACTGGGTTCTAAAGTGAAAATATATGATCCGTACTTTAAGAATTCAAATTTGTTTGGAATCAACTGTGAATCAAACCTCTTGGAAACTTTAAAACAATCTGATGCCATGATAGTGGTTACAGCGCACAAAGAGTTTCATGATTTAGAGCCTGTATTTTTAAAATCAGCAATGAAATCACCTGTAGTAATTGATTCTAGGTGTATAATCAATCAATTTGATGCAAAAAATGCTGGATTGATTTATCGTGGAGTTGGACGTGGAAAACTCTGATCCTACTTTGGATGCATTATCTTTAAAATCTACGCTGACCTTAAGATATGATTCGACTCAAAAACCAATCCTTCAAAAACTGAAATGGGATGATTTTACACAAAAATCTCAAATCTCTACTACAATCATTGAGAATTCCATTAAGAAAAGTATTCTAAACTCAGTTGGAAATTCAGAGCCTGAAAAAATATCTATCTCATTGAGTGGAGGAATAGACTCTTCTGTAGTTTTGCTGTTTTTAAAACATGTTTTTACAAATTCTAAAATCAAAGCAATTACTGTAAAATTCTCTGACAGTGTAGATGAAACTTCTAGGGCAAAAGATATTGCAAATAATTTTGATGTAGAACAGGAAATACTTTTCATAGAAAACTATCTAGAAAAACTCCCACAAGCAATTAATGTATCAAAACTTCCGTTTTGGGACATTCATTGGTATTATGTGGCAGAAAAGGCAAAAAAATATTCAAATTATCTAGCTTCAGGTGATGGAGGAGATGAGCTGTTAGGCGGATATGTCTTTAGATATTCAAAATTTCTTTCTTTGATTAGACCAAATTCAACTCCTATGGAAAAAGCTCAAGCATACATTCAATGTCATGAACGGGATCATGTTCCAGATCAAGAGTCTATCTTTGGTTCAAAATCTGATTTTAGTTGGTCAGATATTTACAACATACTGCTTCCATATTTTGATAATTCTTTGGCTCCATTAGAACAAGTTTTTTTGGCAGACTATAATGGGAAATTACTTTACAACTTTTCCATTCTTAACACAAAAATAATAAACTCGTTTGGAATCAAACCGATTATCCCTCTTTTATCAAATGAAATGATCTCACACTCAATTCACATGAATGCAGAAGAAAAATATGACAAATCACAAAATATTGGCAAACTACCTTTACGAAAAATTCTTGAAAAAAATGACATGCTAAAGTTCTTTGATGATCAAAAACTAGGTTTTTCTGTAAATACAATAAATCTGTGGAATAACTATGGTCATGAAATATGTAAGCACTATCTGTCTGATTCTAGATTGGTTAAAGATGGATGGCTTGATAAAAACTGGATTCTAAAGCATATTGATAGAAAAGATCTTGATGTTAGATATGTCAATAAATTTTTAGGATTACTGTCTTTTGAGATTTGGTATAGGATGTTTGTAACTGGTGAGTTTAATCCAAAAACTAGTCTAAAAAATTAATCTTTTTATGTAATACAATCCAAAAATTTGTTTTGGTACAAAACTTGAGATATTTTCTAAATATATAATGATATTTAGATTATATTCAAAATTATCTAAGAACATTCATTAAATCTGTTTTTTATAAAATGTAGATGAAAAAGATCTTTTTGTCATTATATAGGAAAGGAAGAAAAAATATGAGTAGAGGATATGGATTTGGTAAGCGTAAACCCGTAAGAAAAATATTACGAGTAATTGAATCCATTCTAAAATCTGATTTTGCAGAGATTGAAGGAAATAAAATGTTTTTAGGAAAAGGGGATCCACATAGTATCTCTATAGAGGGTGTTTTTGGTAAATTAGATACAGAAATTATCAAAAACTGTATCAAGACAGGAGATATTGTAGTAGATTTGGGAGCTAATATTGGATATTATACACTAATAGCTGCAAAACTGGTAGGAGATAAAGGAAAAGTTTTCGCATTTGAGCCAGAACCTAAAAACTTTGAAATTCTAAAAAAAAATGTTGAGCTGAACAATTATCAGAATGTCATATTAGAACAAAAAGCTGTTTCGGATGTAAATGAAAAAATAAATCTATATCTATCTGAAGGTATTGGGACTCATAGTATTAAATTAAAACAAAATATAAAACAAACTATACAAGTTGAAAGTATAAGATTAGATGATTACTTCAGTAATCTAAACTTGACAGATAAAATAAATTTTATAAAAATTGATGTAGAAGGAGCAGAATTTCGTGCATTAAATGGTATGAATATGATTCTTAAACAAAGTAAACATCTAAAAATTTTTACTGAATTTATGAAAAATTTTATTGTTGAATCTGGAACAGAACCAAAAGATATGCTAGAATTACTTATCAATAATGGATTTAATATTTCATATGTTGATGATGAGAAAAATCGTCTAGTTCCTATTGATATTGAACACTTACTTAACGCGGATGATAGTAAGACAAACAACATTTTATGTGAACGAAATCTCTAATTTTTTTAAAACATTCAAAGTAACAAATTGTGTTTATCAGAAATATTTAAAAAATCTGTATTGCATTAAGCCTCATGTTTCATCAACTCTTTTATTGTGATATGTTTTGATTTACCAATATTTTATTTAGAGTCAACAAATTTCTTTGC
>NZ_AHJG01000206.1:0-2418 GCF_000241145.1 Candidatus Nitrosarchaeum limnium BG20
CATGCCAATGCCAATATTACTTGCACATAAATTAACACAAAAGCTAGCAGAAGTTAGAAAGAATAAAGTTTTACCTTGGGTGAGACCTGATGGAAAGTCGCAGGTTTCTGTTAGATATGAAAACAACAAACCAACAAAAATTGAAACAATTGTTATTTCAACTCAACACGCACCTGAAATTTCACAAGAGCAGATAGCAAAAGAAATCATAGAAAAGGTAATCAAACCAGTTTTAGGAAATCTTTGGAATGATCAAATTAAAATTCACATTAACCCAACAGGAAAATTTGTAATTGGAGGACCACATGGTGATACAGGACTTACGGGTAGAAAAATAATTGTAGATAGTTATGGTGGGTTTGGAAGGCATGGGGGTGGGGCTTTTTCAGGAAAAGATCCTTCAAAAGTAGATAGATCTGCATGTTACATGTGTAGATATATTGCTAAAAATATTGTTGCCGCAGGATTGGCAGAAAGATGTGAGGTTCAAGTAGCATATGCAATAGGAGTAGCAGAACCAGTTTCACTTTATGTAAATACATTTGGTTCAAGTAAAATTCCAGAAAGAGAGATAGAAGAGTTGGTTAGAAAGAATTTCAATATGAAACCATCAGGTATTATCTCACAACTTGACTTGAAAAGACCAATTTATAGAAAAACATCAGCGAATGGTCATTTTGGCAGAAATGAGCCTGAATTTACATGGGAAAAAACGGATAAAGCAGATGTATTAAAGAAGGCTTCCGGACTTTAGAATTTTTTGTATCGAAGTAAATCTTATTTTGAAAAGATTTTGTAATTTTTTATGATCACCTTTAAAATCACCAATTAAAATATTCAGATCATCTACTCCAAATGCACTTTTAGAATTTGTTATAGCATCATGATAGACTGTTTCAAGATTTATTTTTTTAATTTTAGTATTTGTTTGACTAGAAAATTCTTTGACATAATTTTTAAAGGTTATTGATTCTGAACCTACAAGATCTAAAATCATATTAGATTTGTTTCGAATTATTACATCTAAGATAATTTGAGAAACATCATCAATGTAAATAGGTTGTATAGAATAATTTCCTGATCCTGGAATATTAATTTGGCCTACTTTAATTTGTTTTTTAAGATATTTTGTCAAGTGATCATTCTTGCCTATAATATAGGAGGGTCGAAAAATTACATAATTTAAATTTGAATTAATTATTTGTTTTTCTGATTTATATTTTGAGATAAAATACCCAAGTGGGGAACTTTTTGAAACTCCTAATCCACTTAGATAAACGATTTTTGGAATTTTTGACTTTATACATAGATTTATTATTTTTTTTGTAAATTCATAGTTAATAAGATTGTAATCATTATCAACTGTTTGTTTTCCAATTCCAACTAAATTTATTAGTACGTCAGAATTTTTTAATTTTGGAATGATATTTGTTTCATCATAGTTTTTTGTAATAATTTTTGTTTCATTCTTAAATTTTTTAAAATTTCTTCTCGAGACGGATATTAGTTTAATATTTTTATTTGATAGGTATTTTCTTAGATTTTTTGCTATAAACCCACTAGCTCCAGTTACAACAACTTGGGTATTTTTTACCATACTATTTAGAATAATATTTTCAATATATTCTAAAGAAATAATTACAATTTCTATAATTTAAAACAAATTCCTATTCTCAATAATTTAATCTATTAATCAAAGAAGAGTTAATACGTCAAAATAGGCATGACTGGTGTGGAAGAAATTAAAAAAGAGAAATTACGAACTGGGTTTACTACAGGCACATCAGCAACGGCAGCTGCTAAAGCAGCATTACTTTCGATAATAACACAAACAAAAATTGAAAATATAGATGTAAAATTACCTAAAGGTAGTTTTATCAAAATTCCAATTCATTTTTGCCAATTTGATGAAAATAAAGCCAGATGCTCTGTAATCAAAGATGGTGGAGATGATCCTGATGTAACTCACGGTGCAGAAATTATAGTAGATTTATTGTTTACAGATAGAATTAATGAAATTGAAATTGATGGTGGGGAAGGAGTAGGGATAGTAACCAAACCAGGATTAGGATTAGAGTTAAACAAAGCTGCAATTAATCCAGTTCCAAAAAAAATGATTAACGAAAATCTTAAAGAGATTATTGACAAACATCATTTAAAAAAAGGAATCAAAGTGATAATTTCTGTACCAAAAGGAAAAGAATTAGGTCCTAAAACAGATAATCCAAGAATAGGAATTTTAAATGGAATTTCAATTTTAGGAACAAGTGGTATTGTAATACCATTTTCAACTGCATCATATGCTGCATCAATTAGACAAAATCTTGATGTAGCAATTGCTATGGGAAATAACACTGTTGTTCTTACTACTGGGGGAAGAAGTGAAGATTTTGCAAAAAAAATCATAGATTTGCCTGA
>NZ_AHJG01000205.1:0-906 GCF_000241145.1 Candidatus Nitrosarchaeum limnium BG20
TAAGCTAACATCACCTTTGATTATTTTTGCAATTTCTTCCATGACATCTTTTGGATTTCCTCCTTCTTTAGACAAAAGGGACGGATTTGTAGTAATACCATCTAATAATCCCATGTCATTGAATTTTCTAATTGCTTCAAGATTTGCGGTGTCAAGAAAAATTTTCATTGTTTTCTACTCCTTATTTCTTTGACTTGTTTTGCTATATTAAAAGATGTTATTCCGTGTTTTTCTAATAGCAAAGAAATTTCATTGTCTCTAGCAGATTCGCCGAACATATCTTGCGCACCTATTCTTTTAATTGGAACAGGGTATCTCTCAGATACAGATTCTGCAACTGCTGAACCCATACCTCCCATTATGTTGTGTTCTTCACAAGTTACTATACCCCCAGTTTCTCTTGCTGCTTTTTCTAAAAGTTCAGCATCAATTGGTTTTATTGAAAACATATCCAATACTCTACATGAAATTCCTTCTTGATTTAATGAATCAGCTGCTTCAAGGGCCATTCTTACTGTAATTCCACATGCAGCTATAGTACAATCAGAACCATCTCGAAGTGTAATTCCTTTACCAATTTGAAAATCTTGAGATTCTGAATAAACTACGGGAGTGTTTGATCTTGCCATTCTCATGTAAAACGGGCCATATTCGTTTGCCATCAAACGAGTTAATTTTGAAACTGCAAAAGTATCAGCAGGTATAAACACACGAAAATTAGGGATTGCCCTCATTATTGCAATGTCTTCAATTTGTTGATGAGAACCACCATCAGGCCCAACTGACAAACCGCCATGAGAAACAACTAATTTTACATTGAGACCTTTTTTATTTCCAGATGAAGGATATGCAATCCCATTTCTTATTTGATCTACAGCACGTCCGGGTAGAAATATTGCATAAGTG
>NZ_AHJG01000204.1:0-9346 GCF_000241145.1 Candidatus Nitrosarchaeum limnium BG20
GACCGGATGCTGGGGCGGCATCAAATCTGCCAGTCCTACTAGTATCAGCTGCACCCGCTGTGATTTGGGTGAATACTGTTGTAGTTGGACAGATTGTGCTAGCTGGACCATCTGTGTATCTAATATCGATATCAGCTTCGAATATTCCTGCGTCTGGTGCAATTTCAGTCATTGGACCGAATTGTCTGGTTGCATTGGCGTTGTTATCTGCAACGTCAATTGGACCTGGCAATACAGAATCACCACCTGCATAACCTAGTACGACTACTGAAGAGCCTCTGAGAACAGAGACTTTAACAGGTCCTACTGGTTTGGTTGCGGAGGTGTTGTTTTGACCGATTTTATCTTCACCAGATGCGGATGTATCAAAGTCTGGATCGTTTACTCTGACGTGAATAGTTAGATCTCCGTCTATAAGGAACTCACCTCCACCAGTTTGTAGGCCGGATGTTGAATCCATACCTGTCTGGTGGATTGGGAAGATAGATCTTCCTGATGGAGTTGTTACTGAGGTAGAAGCAAAGTTTGATGGGATACCAAATGGTACCGGATAAACTGTTCTATCTAGACTTACTGAACCTGTGTTTGCACGTACACCTGCGGAATCACCTACTTCGATGGTTTCGCCAGATGCATCTCTGAAGTCAACATAGTTGACTTCTATATCAAGACCAGTTACAGTTGTAGCTGTAGTGGCACTTGGTGCACACCATAACGATGGAATTTGGAAATCACCAATAAATGTACCTGTTGCAGATCCGGTTTCAACTAGAGTAAATCCAGTTGCAAACAAACCTGTATCAGTTACACCTGCGTTTGTCAATGATGTTAGACATGCGCCTGTTGGAGTTTTCCATGTACTATCGTCAAAGGTAATATCTAGTAATCTACCCAAGTCATCTCCGTTAGATAATCTAACTGATGTTGAGTTGTTTCCAACTGTATCAGCTAAAGTACCTGGGAAAGTGGATGGGTTTACTACAGTATAGATATCAATAAGATCAGAGTCTACGTTAAGATCTACGTCTTGCACTGTTACAGTGACTGTGTCAGCTGTCTTGAAGTTATGACTGTTAAATGAAACAATACCAGAGTGAGCTGGAGCTGCTTGTTGAACTGAAACTTGAGTTGTAACACCATCTGCACCTAAATCATTATAGTTGATTCTTGGAGAATCTTCATTATCCAAGTCTTCAATCACAATGAAAGTTGGATCATTGGCAATTGGAGATATGTTAGCATAGGTATTTTGATTAAGAATGTTCAGTTGATTCAACATGATATACTCTACAGTACCTGCAAAGGTACTTGTGTTATCACCTGTCTCTTCTAATTCAAATCTGATGATTTGATTTGCAATTCTTTCGTTTTGCTTCAATCCATCATTTATGAATCCAAAAGAGAAGAAATCAGCTACAATTGTATCAGGAGTGTTACCGCTTAATGCTAGATTTCCTCCGTTATTAACAAACAACAAACCAATGTTATTGGTTGATGCAGTTGAAGAGAATATTCTACTATTAGCGGTTGTTGCATTCAATATTGTTAAGCTTTGTGGGCTAACATCATTTGCAATTAGCAACGCACCTACGCTTTGATTAACATGTCCAGTGGAGTTAATAATTTGTCCATTTGCACTTGTGCTGTTTAATAGATAAACATCGAAAGTGCTTGTGGAGTTGATACTTCTAAGATCTAAGTTTAAGAAGTTAAATCCATGGAATGTTTGACCAAAGCTAGGATTTCTGATAGAATTTTTAAGTTCACCATATGTTGTTTTCAAGTCTACAACAAGAGCATTGACATAACCGTTGGTATTACTAACGCTAGTAGAGTTACTCAAATTAGCTCGTTCACTAAACTTCTGTACGGTTATTGTAGAAGTTTGGTTAATTGATTTGAGTGATGAGAAGAGACCAGATCTAAAGAATCCACTCGAGTCTGTGGTTGTTTGATTTACTCCAACCCAGAGAGCGGCCTGTTGATCTGTTCTACCTGTGCCATTTTCACCAATTGTGAATGGATCACCAGTTGTTAAGGCTGGAATCAATGTTACATTTGGATTATTGACATCAAGGTCTTCATCAGCTCTACTATTTTTGTTAGCATCACCATCAACTAGTGTGACTGGAATCTCTTCACCAGAGTTCCATTCACCATCAGTTGGTGTTATGCTTATTGTTGCAAAGTCAAATCCTATAAGTACAGTTTTTGGAACCTCATTATAATTAATAGTTGCAGATGTGCCTCTTTTGGCGCTATCTGTAATTAATAATGCTGATATATCTGATTCATCATATGTACCAAATATACCAGAGTTTGGTCCTTGTTCAGTAATTGTGACTGGTTGAGTATTTCGACCTAAGCCATAGCCTGCAAGGTTTGTTGCAGAACAGACAGATGCATCTTGTGTACAAGAGTCGAGATCGGAATCATCGTTATCTTGTAGTGTCAAAACTGCGGTTCCACTGTTTTGTTTATCTACGTTTACGATCAATATACCATTATTTTCTATCATCAATGATGTTAGGTTTCCTTTGATATTAGTAATACCAGCTGGAACACCTGCACCGGCTAAACCGCCATTCTCGTTGAAGACTTGATAGTTTACAGACAATGCGTTTTGAGCATTACCTGTGCTACCTGGAGCAGTGGCATTAGTACCAAATGTCCAAGAATCTTCATCGGTTGGGTCGATGTTAAGCCATAAATCAGTAATTGTTGCGTGAACTTGTGATTTTTGAGTGTACTTTGCTTTATCCAAATCTACTTTGGCGAATTGATCAACTGAATCAAAAGTAAGTGTTGTTGATTGAACACCACCACCTTTGTTATAGCTGACTACAACGTTGCCAGTTGGATTTAATGTATACAATTGTACAAATGGCCACAAACCTGCTAAACCGGATACTGTTCTTGTATTATTAAATCCGATTTGACCGGGTGAAACATTTGTATTTGTATTGATAGTTTTTGGTTCTCTTACAACATTGTTTGTTCCGTTTCTTTCAGCACCACCACTGACAAACAAGCCTGCATTAGTACAAGCTGCAGTGATTACACCGCCTGTACTAGTACCATTTTGTCCACCGTTTGCAACAGCTACTGCTGGAGTTGTTGGTAATGCGATACCGGATGTATCAGTTGTTGTAAAGCCTAAGACACTAGCACCAGAAGCTGCTGTACAGAATGTACCGAAGTCTAATCCGGTTCCGGCTGGATGGCCTACAACTGTAAAGTCTGCTTTCATAGCTTGGTCTCTATCTGCAAAGTAACCATACCAGTTTCCATCTACGGCTTGAGCCATTCTAAGCTTTTTGCCGTTAACTTTAACGTCTGGTTCACCTTTACCCTGATCTGTATCATTAATTGAAGAATCAATCACAACTACTTCAATGACCTGAGGTCCTGACATGTAGTTATTGAACTGTGAGTTTTCTGCGGATACAAATAGGTTAGCGTTAGCTGCATGTGCTACAGGTACCATTGCTGGTACTACTGCAAACATACCGCCTGCTAACATAATTGTCATTAATGTAAGACTAGTTATTTTTCGTCCTATTTCGTTATTCATGTTATTGGTTTTTCTCTTTAAAATTTGTATATAAGGCTAATGGACGAATTGTCCACAAATCACGTTTTTTTTGTAGAAATTTCATACCTGTAGGGCAGTATGATGTAATTATTTGATTTTTTTTTATAGATATTATAATCTTACCATATTTTTTAATTAAGATATAAAGATCTTCTGTAATTTATAAGAATATTTGTAAATATTACATGGTTTTGGTTAATAATGATATTCATAAATTTAATCAACATGACAAAATGTTTGTAAAAGGATTAAATTTTAAACAGTTCAAACTTGGATGATTTATTCATAATAAATTCAAATGTTTTTTTTGACATAATCAATTGCTAATACAGGGGAAGGGTCAATTTTATCCAGCACTGCTTTGTAAATTGATGCGTAATCTAACAAATAGATTAATGTCACAAGTTTGGTTAAAATATTACCAGAAACAGATTCTATTTCTTTAAAATCAATATTTTTTTTAGTCAAATATTTTTTAATTATAATCCACCGTTCTTTAGTTTTGATATAATCATCTTGACCACGAATTAAAATAGGCTGTACAATAGAAATTTTTTCCCATGCAACAATTCCGTTATGAGACGCTTCAATTACATCTTCGATGATTACATGGGATTTAGCATTTTCTTGCAATGATGATTTGAATCTAATTGCAGCTGATTGTAAACCATGTGGATAATAAATCAAAGGAATTCCAGAAATCCAAGCAGCCAATTCTAATGAATGATTTGAGTCAGATAGGTTATTAGAGGAAATATTATGTTTAATAATTTTAAGCTCATTAATGGATTCAATAATTTCATCGTGTGTAATAGGTAAAATAGGACGTAAAATTTTCAAAATAGAGTAAATATATTTGATAAGTGATGCTCTTGGTGAATGAACATATTCTATTTTTCTAAAATTAATTTTATTTTGTTTACAAAATTTTTCCATTTTACCACCAGAAGAAAATACAAGTATTGAACAAGTTTGTTTTGAAGCTGATTCTAATACTGTCATTGTTTCAATAGAATCACCAGAAACGCTAGTTACAATCACCAAAGTATTTTTATCAATCGTTTTTGGAAGTAAATATCCTTTGACTAAAGTTACATGCAGATTACTTTTTGATAAAATTGAAGAGAGTAAATCGCCTACAGCACCTGAACCTCCAACCCCTGCAAAAACAATATGATTAATTTCATTAAATATAACTTCATCATAATTTGATTCGTATGATTTTTTTGCAAGTTCAGGCCATTGATCATAAATTTTATACATTCCTTTTTGATCAAATTTTTTCAAATCAGATAATGTAATCATTATAAGATAAAATTACAGTTTATAATATAATGATTTGTTGTGTTTGTTCCATTAAATCATTCTGAGATACAATAAACTAATTTGTGGGTTTTATTATTTTATTTCCCAGTAGTTCATTATATAGAATAATTGCATCTTTTTCATCTTTTGGTCCAACTATAACAGCAGATCCTTTTTTCATAAAGCTGACATATAGATCATTTGTTCGTAAAGACAATCCAAATTCTCCTTGGTTATCTATTAGGAATCCCTTTTGTTTTGCTATGCCGGTAACAGAATTTACATCAAGATCAAATGTACTGGTAGGAGTAATTGAGAATGTTCTTTTGCCACGATTTCGTCCACATAGTTCCTCCAAAATCAATTCTTCTTTTACTGTCTCTTCTTTTTTCCCAGTTCCACATACAGGACACTCTTCTACTTTAAATGTACGAGTAGTAGTAAAATCAAGATTCTCAATATCCACATGTAATATTTTATCAGACAGACTGGGTTTTTTGCCAGTGATTACTTTGACTGCCTCGGCTACCTCAATTCCCCCAACTATAGATAAAATAGATGGATGTACTCCCTCAAGACTGCATGTTGGCATTGTATCCTCATCAAGTGATGGAAACATGCAATGATAACACGCGCTAGTTCCAGGAATAATAGTAAATATTTGACCAGATACTCCCACTGCAGCTCCTGTAACAAAAGGAATGCCAAATTTCACACATGCTTTATTCAAAGCATATCTTGCATTGACACTATCTAGTGCATCAACTATGACATCGCATCCATCTACAACTTCTAGTGCCGTATAATCATTTACAGAAACAGCTAGTGCTTCAATCTTACAATCAGGATTTAGTTTTTGTAGTTTCTTTGCTGCAACTTCAACTTTGACTTGTCCAACATCGTCCTCATCAAACATTGTCTGACGATGCAGGTTGGATAATTCAATTACATCTCTATCAACAATTCGCAGAGTGCCAACTCCCATTGCCGCAAGTCTTGTAGTTATAGGGTTTCCAAGACCACCAACACCAACAACACAGATCTTAGAATTTTTTAGTTTCAATTGTCCCCCGTATCCAATCTCTTCTAACATTACCTGACGAGAATATTTGTCGAGTTCCTTTTTTGATAGTTCATCAGAACCACCAGCAACTGCAGGTAAAATGTACACCTCATCTCCGTCTTTGAGCAGAGTTTCCATACCATTTGAGAATTTAGAATTTTTTCCATTAATGTAGATGTTAATCAGAGATCGTGGAGTACCATCACCTTCCAAAACTCTACGCTTAAAGTCATCTCCCATAACTTCAGAGATTTTTGTAAATGCGTCTTGTAGCGAATTTGCAGTTATTGGTGTTTTTTTCTCTCCACCTCCAGAATTTAGTACAGATGGGATGGTAAATATGATATTTGCCATTAATTGACTACCGCCGATATTTGTGATACATCTGCTTTCATTACAGTAGGTTTTGGCAAAATTTCCATAATTGCCTCAGTTGCCTTTAATCCGTTTCCTGTAACATAGCATACTACAGAGTCATTTTTGTCAATCTTTCCCTGCTCCACCATCTTTTGCAAAACAGCAACTGAGACGCCACCTGCAGGTTCTGTAAATATGCCCTCAGTCTTTGCCAAAAGCAATATGGCATCCAAGATTTCTCTGTTGTTGCATTCTTCAGCAAATCCATTGTATTGCTGTAATCTTTTTAGAACGTATCTCCCATCTCCAGGATCACCTATTGCCAAGCTCTTTGCAATAGTATCAGGATTCTCAACTGGAATTACCTCTTTGGATTTTTTCTTAAACGCATCAACAATTGGCGCACATCCATGTGGTTGTGCTGCTATCATGTGCATATTGGATACATTGCTTAGTAATGACACTTGTTGTAATTCCTCAAATCCCTTACAAATTGCATTAAGCATTGCACCACTACCAACTGGAACTATAAGTTGATCAGGAACTTGCCAATCAAGTTGTTCTGCAACTTCGTATGCAAGTGTCTTAGAACCCTCCACGTAATGAGAACGCATATTGATATTTACAATTCCAATTCCTTTACTGTCACCAATTTGTGCAGCTATTCTGTTTGCATCGTCATATGTTCCATCTACTGCAATGTAATTTGCACCGTAGGATAATGCCTGTGCAATTTTTGCCATCTCTATATTGCTTGGTGCAAACACATGGCATGGAAATCCAGCTTTAGCTGCATGTGCTGCAGTTGCAGATGCCAAGTTACCAGTAGATGCACAACCTACTGCAGATAATCCAAACTCCTTTGCCTTTGATATTGCAACACCTGCAGGTCTATCTTTAAATGAAAAAGTTGGATTTACAGAATCATTTTTTATGTATAAATTGTTTAATCCTAATTTTTTCCAAGATTGTCTGCCTTGATAAGGGGGGTCATTCCGGCACCAATACTTACAATATTTGATTTGTCTTCTATTGGAAGTAATTCAAAGTATCTCCAATAGGTGTGTTCACGGTTATTGAATGTATTTTTGCTTATTGTGGGAAAATCATATTTTACATCTAGCGGTCCAAAACACTCATCACAGATATACTTGAAAGCAGTACCATACTCTTTTTTGCATTCTCTACATTGCAGTGAAGTTCTAGCCAAGATCAATTCTTCCCTTTAGAGTATACATAAAAAATCCTAATATCAAGTTAAGTAATACTTAATTTTTATACATTAAAAATATACTGGTAATCTTATCTATATCTATGAAAAAACAGAATATCTGTAAATTTTTAATTAAAATTTAGAAGAATTAAATTTTTTAGCAATTTATCAATCATAAGGAAGGTTTTTAGATATTTCTACAAAGTAAAACACATGAAAAAAGGGCTGGTAATAGGCATTACTGGAATTAGTATTTT
This sequence comes from Candidatus Nitrosarchaeum limnium BG20, assembly GCF_000241145.1. Classification (NCBI taxonomy): domain Archaea; kingdom Thermoproteati; phylum Nitrososphaerota; class Nitrososphaeria; order Nitrosopumilales; family Nitrosopumilaceae; genus Nitrosarchaeum; species Candidatus Nitrosarchaeum limnium. The sequence continues at coordinate 7,791 of NZ_AHJG01000204.1, forward strand.
CATAATTATTGTTTCTATAGTTTTAGTATCTACATCAAAATCAGACTTGAATGAAACATTAGATAATACAGCAAAACCAGAAAAAAGAGGAAATTTATGTTGAAAATACATTAGATAATCTAAGAGATACAGAAACAAACAGTTCAGAGATTCAAAAAAAATATGATGAACTTGAAAAGATTAACTTAGAAAACGAGTATACACCAAACCCAAGAGAATGGATAACTTCAGGACCATTTCAGATTGACCGAAGTAAATATGCAATAGGTGAAAAAATTTTTGTTGTATTAGGAGGATTAAATCCGGATGAAAAAGGTCAGATAGCAGTAATGAGACCATTAAACGCTACTCATTATACAGTTTATCTAACTATCCCTTTTGATGGAGCTGCAAAATCTGCATTTAATTATTATCTAGAACCACAAATTTCAAAGACAAGAGGAATATGTTCAGTTGATGATTTGACAGGAAAATGGGTAATGGTTTTCAGAGGAACAAATTATCCAAATCTGAACTTTGAGATAACAAAAGATGTTGTTCCGGGAACAAAAATAGATCCTGTATGTTAAACTATTTTTCCAAATTATTGTGAAAGCAAACTTTTTCACCAGTATGGCAAGCTGGACCAGATGGGTCTACAAGATAAATGATAGCATCAGAATCACAATCGACTAGTATCTCTTTTACTTTTTGAGTGTTACCTGATTCCTCTCCTTTCATCCAAAGTTTATTTCTTGAACGACTCCAAAACCAAGAGTTGCCAGTTTTTTTTGTAAGCTCCAGTGATTCTTTATTAGTATAAGCAAGTGTGAGAACATCTTTCGTATTTGCATCTTGAACAATCACTGGAACTAATCCATCACTTTTTGAAAAATCAATATCATCGATTATTTTCTTCAATGTCTTAAATCATAGAGTATTGTTTATAATCTTACAGGAATTTTTTTTCTCTTTTAGATGCATCTTTACACCATTTACTCCGTGAATCTGATAATGAAATATTGAGGCTGCCAATACAGCATCAGCATTTGATTCTTTGAAAACATCTACCATATCATCAGGTTTCCCACACCCACCAGAAGCAATTACTGGTATGGATACAGAGTTGACAATTTCCCTAGTCAGTAAAATATCATAACCGTCTTTGGTACCATCTTTGTCAATACTAGTAAGAAGTATCTCACCGGCACCTAACTCATCAGCTTTTTTGGCCCACTCGATTACATCGATTCCAGTTCCTTGTTTTCCACCAAAAATAAATACCTCAAACCAGAATTTTTTTCCATTCTCAGAAAAAAGGTTTTTATCATTTTGAATATCATAGTTTCTTTTAGCATCAATTGCTACAACAACACATTGCCTTCCAAATAATTCCATCAGTTCTGTGATTACTATGGGATTTTTTATTGCACCTGTATTGATTCCTACTTTGTCAGCACCGTTTAGTAAAATGTTTCTTGCATCCTCTAAAGACTTTACACCACCGCCTACAGTAAATGGAATATCAATTACTGATGCAACCTTTCTAACCAACTCCTTGAGGGTTTTTCTCTGCT
>NZ_AHJG01000203.1:0-3196 GCF_000241145.1 Candidatus Nitrosarchaeum limnium BG20
AAAAATTATGGGAGCGTATAAAAAAACCCGCTGCAGGAAAAAGGTCATCAATAAAATTAGAAAGAATGCTTAGGCATGAAAATACGATTCTTGGGATTTTGAAATTAAGAGAATTAACTGAATTTGTTAGCAAAAACAGAGATTATGTTTTTGAATCAAACATTAGACAGTGGATGCAATTTAAAACAACTGTAAACAAAGGATTAAGAGAAACTCTTCAAAGTAATCCAGGAAAATTTTTCTTTTATAACAACGGAATTACAATTGTAGTAAGTGATTTTGAAGAATTAGGAGACAACATGATTGAGCTTCATGCACCACAGATTGTAAATGGAGCACAAACATCAAATTCAATTCTTGATCATTCAAAACGAACTAAAAACATGGATGGATCAATGACTGTGACAATTATTAAAGCAGATGACGAGCAGGAACAGAACAACATAACAAAATACAGAAATTCTCAAAATTCAGTTCGAGGAAAAGATCTAGTTTCATTAATGGATTTTCATAAATCGATCAAATCGCAATTAAAAAATTGTGGGTACTTTTATGAAATTCAAGCAGGTTCATTTGACACAAAATCAAAATCAAAACAATTAGAATATGAAGGGGATTTAATTTACAATGAATATTTACCAGACAATCATAAAAAAGTGATTGTTGCAAAAGATGCAATACAAGCTCTAGTTGCAGGAATTGAACAAAGACCCACAGAGGCATACAGTTCTCCAGCACAATTTCTTCCTAGAGGAAGTAAATACGATGACATATTCAATGATAATCTAAAAGATGATTATAGAATTTTGTTGTATCCATATCTTGTCAAAGAATATGCTAAGAAGACATTGAAGTATGGAAAACAGGGCGGACATAAAACCAAAAGGTATGCGACTTTGTTTTATGTGGGTGTATACTTTAGAATTCTACATAAAAAAATTCTAGAAACTAAAGGGGATTTTAAAAGCGATGTGAGAAAAATGGAGCCCATATTTAGAAGTTTTAAACTAAATTCTAGAATTTTAAAAATTGCAGATGTAGTTGTTACAAAATTTTTAGAAGATACAGTTGTTGATGATGAAATAGAATTGGCAAACACGAAACATAATTTCTTTTCACAGCATGTGTGGAATGATTCAATGCTTAGAGTTGTAGACAAAAAAATAAGACAAGAAGAAGAGGAAATTCTAGTATTAAAAAAACTTGCAAACAACTTGTTTTAGATATTAAAGTAGGTAGAAGTCCAACCAAGTAAAAATTTGCAGGAGGTTTACATTGGTCAGACTACCTACCTAGAATTCATATAAACCAGTATTATTTAACATGATTTTTCAACAGGATTCAAATCCAGAATCTTTTTTATATAGATCAAAGAAAGCAAAATCACTTTGGGATCTAAAGAAAAATGTACGATTTGTAGTAATAAAATAACACTGCGTTTTAATCCAATGGAAGAATGGAGTATTAAAGGTCCGTTGTGTGGAGATTGTTATTCAAAAAAGATCGATGAATTTTATCCAGGGGATCACATAAGAGTAAACAAAGAAGAGTAGAATCATTCAGTTTTTGAATATTTATTCACATAAAGACAATTCCAGGCGAGTGGATCATCTTTTACATTTTTTTCTTCAAGAAATGCAATATCAGTGATTGTTTTTTTTCTTTTTAGTAAAGTCACTTGAAAACTAGAAAATTTTTTACAGTTACATTCATTGTATAAGCATATGTCACCATCACCTTCATCATGATCTTCTGCTGAATGTCCACATTCACATAATGCATCATTTTTCACATCCTTACGTAGTTTCTTTGTGTAAATTCCCAATCGTAAATAGGCTTCACCGCCATGTCCTTTCTTGAATCGTTCATAATTTTCTGATTTCTGTAAAACCTTAAAAAAAGACAGATTTGATTCTGGTCGTTGAGAATCAGATCCAATTATAATCCAATACTCATCACCGATCTCAACAAATCTGACCTTTATTGATGGATCCTGCCACCAATGGATAACATCATGCCAGATGGATGAAGCCTCTTTTCTATCATCAAGTAGAGGCACAATATTCATCCTAAGATCGTAATAACGGTAAGCAACGCCAATAAAATTATCAAACCATGGAATAGGAGACTGGGACGGCAATACGATGGAAATCAGATTAGAGCGTATTTATCTGATCTGAATTATGGTAATACCCTTATATCTCGGAGTTATACAATCTATCAACATGGTATCCTATAGAACTAGTATGCAAATTGTTGCAGATCTTTTGACCGCTACTGAACAGTCTGGTCAACATGGTATCAAAACAACATCATTGCTAACAAAGGCTAATTTATCACATTCAAGATTATCAAAATTCTTGGAAAATTTAACAGGATCTGGTTTAATCAATAAAATAGAATTTGATAACAAAAACACATTTGTGATTACTGAGAAGGGAAGACAGTATTTGGAGTCTTATGCAAAATTTTCAAGTATTGCAGAATCTTTTGGATTAGAACTTTAAAATTTATTTTTTAGAACGTCTTTTGACATTATCTTTTTGTCTTTGTTTTCTATCCTTGTATGAGCTAAAGATGATGATTGCAGATATTCCTGCAATTGAGGCATAAAACAACAAAATAAACGGATGTTCTCGGATTTCACCAGTTGTAGGCGATACAAATGCTATTGGAATTGAAACAATAAGAAAAATCATGATAACTAGAAGGTATTTGTCCACAGTGGTTATGAGTTACAAAACCATATATCTTTTTGATTTAACTGTTCAATAATAGAAAAATATGATTAAAAACTCTTGAATTGATCGGATTTGCTTTGATTGGAGGTACCATTTATTCTTATTTAGGAATGATAGGAAATGAATTGAGATGGCCAGTGTTTTTTGGTTGTGCAGCTGGAGCACTTGCAATAATCATTTATCGGAAAAAAATAAGACAAAAACAAGATACGGTTTAAAAAATATTCAAAATGAAAATTTTATAAAGATTTGATCATTGATTGTTCAACCGACAGATCTATAAAGGAGAATTCGATGTAATTATGAGGGGAGTATGGAGAACGAAATGAAACAATGGTGGAAGGGTTTAGGGAAAGAATTAGAAACAGATATCGAAACATTTGATGATTAAAAATATTTCAAAAATTAAACAGTTTTAAAAAATTATTATAAAGCCTCGGGTGGGCTCTGACCCC
>NZ_AHJG01000202.1:0-4657 GCF_000241145.1 Candidatus Nitrosarchaeum limnium BG20
AAAATACTGCAAAAAAAATGAAAGAATCAATTCTAGATGCAAGAAAGAAAGGAGATTCACTTGGAGGAATAATCGAATCAGTAACTACAAACATCCCAGTAGGATTAGGAGAGCCAATATTTGGTTCATTAGAATCAGATTTGAGTAAAGCAATATTTTCAATCCCATCTGTAAAGGGAGTAGAGTTTGGCTCAGGATTTGCAGGATCAGAATTATTCGGTTCTGAAAATAATGATCTGTACACCATTAAAAAAGGAAAAATTGTTACAAAGACAAATAATTCAGGTGGGATTCTTGGTGGGATATCAAATGGGATGCCAATTACAATGAGAATTGCATTTAAACCTGCATCATCAATAGCACAAAAACAGAGTACTGTCGATATTAAAACGAAAAAAGAAACAGTGTTAGAAGTAAAAGGTAGACACGATCCATGTGTAGTACCTAGAGCACCACCGGTAGTAGATTCCTTAGTTGCGCTAACTTTGGCAGATCATGCTATTTTAGCTGGAGTAATCAAGCCTGTATTATAGACATGTCTGACATCAATCAACTACGTAACAAAATAGATGAGATCACTATCGAAATGATCAAGATGTTAAAAATTAGAACTGATATATCTAAAGAAATTGGTGAAATTAAAAAAAACATAGGAAAAGGAATAACAGATGAATCAAGAGAAGACAATCTTCGTAAACAAGTAATCACATTATGCAAGGGATTAAATTTTGATGAATCAATCGCATCAAAATTTTTGAATTTTTTATTAAATGAATCAATTAAAGTTCAATCAGAAAACAAGCAGACTCATCTGTCAATTTTTCTGAAAGCAAAGTCAATGGAACAAGAAGGTAAAAAAATTATCCACATGGAGGTAGGAGAGCCAGATTTTGCTCCACCAGAAATTGTAAAAAATGCACTTCAGGAAGTTTTTGACAAAGGTTTTTTCAAATACGGTCAAACAAGAGGCCTACCATCATTTAGAAATGCACTTGCAAAATACGCATCTAAAAAATTCAATGCAAATGTCTCTGAAGAAAATATACTTGTAAGTCCAGGTGCACGATTTGCAATATTTTCTGCAATTACTACACTGTTAAATCCAGGTGATGAGATAATTGTAATAGAACCAGCATGGCCAGCATACAAGGATTGTGCCTTAAATTCTGGAATTAAAGTAAGAACCATTACAACTACATTAGAAAGTAAATGGGAGCCAACTATTGAACAAATTCAAAAAGTGATCAATGCAAATACAAAGATGATAGTATTAAATTATCCAAACAACCCAACTGGAAAGATTCTTCCTGAAAAACTACAAGATGAGATTGTACGAATTTCTATGAAAAATAATTTGTACATTTTAAGTGATGAGATATATTCCGAATATGCTTTTACGAATTGGAAAAGTGTGTTATCATATAATTATGATAAAAGTATCATAACACAGTCATTTTCAAAATCACATGCAATGACAGGATTTAGAATTGGATATGCCATAGCAAGCCCTGAAATTATCAATAAAATGTCAAAATTAGAAGCATTATGCCTTACTAATGTTTCAGAACCTATCCAATATGTAGCCATGAAGGGATTAGAGTCAGATATATCAAACAACACTAATACCATACGAACCAGACTAAAGGTATTGACTGAAAAAGTAAAAGAGATCAAATTAGATTTTGCAGTACCAGATGGGGCAATGTACATTTTTGCCAGAGTTAATCAAGAGGGTTTTAGCGGAGTCCAATTTGCAAATGAATTACTAGAAAAAGGATTGGCAGTAGCTCCCGGAGAGGGTTTTGGAGATTACAGAAACTTTATCAGAATTTCGGCATGTCAAGATGAAAAAACACTAATGGAGGGAATGAATATACTTGGCAATATGATGAGAGATAAGCAATGAAAAAGAAAATTACAATAATTGGTGCCGGGGGTCAAATGGGACAATGGTTTGCCAAATATTTTGCTGCTAATGATTTTGAGGTTACAGGTTATGACACTGAAAATAAAATAAGCGGGAAAGGAATTTTACAAGCAGACTCATTGGTTGGTGGAATTTTAAAAGCAGATTATGTGGTATTATGTACTCCTACAAGAAGAACTCCAGAAATAATCAGACTGATTGCAAAAGAGATGAAAAGAGGAACATATCTAATTGAAATATCATCTGAAAAATCCAAAGTTGTAACATCCCTATCAAAAATGCCAGCAAAAATTAATCCAATATGTATCCATCCAATGTTTGGTCCAGGAGCAAAATCGATCAAGGGTCAAAATATTATATCAGTTCCAATTAAAGATGCAAAAAAAGAACTAACAGTTGCCAAAGAACTTTTTGATGGTGCAAACTTTGTAACAATTGATGCAGTAGAACATGATAAAAAAATTGCAGTCATTTTAGGATTAACACATTTGATGAATCTTGTATTTGCAAATATCATTGCAAAAGATGAAAAAATGTCTTTGACAGAAAAAATGTCAGGTACAACTTTTAGAGTTCAAAAAATACTAGCAGAAAGCATCATGACAGAATCACCAGAATTAATAGAGACAATTATCGCAAATCCAGAAATTAGAAGAGTTGCAGAAGAGCTATGGAAAGATATCGGAAGATTACTTACAGCAGTACAAGAATCAAAAACAGAGGAAGTAATAGATTACATTAAGACATGTCAAGAAAAGCTTTCTTCAAATACAAATCTAGAGGATTCGTATAAAAAATTAACAAAAATGGTAAATGTAATTGAAAAATAGAAGAAATGCGCTCAACCAAAATAGTGACATCGTTTATCCAAGATGGACAGAAATTACTAATTCTAAAAAGAAGTAATAATGTAAAAACCATGAAAGGTTTGTGGGCAGGGATAAGCGGAATTATAGAAAAAGATGAAGAGCCACTAAAAAGAGCAAAAATAGAGATTCATGAAGAGATAGGTATTTCAGAAAATCAATTAAAATTAATTAAAAGTGCCAATACGTTAAAAATTAATTCTCCTCAGTATGAAAATCATGAATGGGATGTTTTTCCATTTTTGTTTGAAGTAAAGAATCCAGAAATCAAATTGAATTGGGAGAATTCAGAATTTAAATGGATTACAAAAGATGAACTAAAAAATTACAAAACAGTTCCAAGTCTTGAGAAAGTATTGTCAAATTTGTTGTAGGTTTTCTTCCTTTTCGTATTTTCTTTGTTGTGGCAACATAACATAAACACATGCTCCACCACACATTGTACAAGGAACGTTATTTCCAAGACGCTGTCCTGTACGGCTATGTATTCTGGCGGCCTCCTCAGGATCAATAGACAGTGCAATTTGTTTTTCCCAATCTAATGTTCTACGAGCCTCAGTCATTGCCATATCCCATTTAATTGCCTTGTCACGAATTTTTACTAAATCAGCTGCATGTGCTGCAATTCGATATGCGATTAATCCAGATTTTACTTCTTCAGCATTAGGTAATGCAAGATGTTCCGAAGGAGTGAGATAACATAATAGATCAACACCTTGACTTGCAGATACAGCTGCACCAATTGCACTTGCAATATGATCATGACCAGATGCAACATCAGTTACCAAAGGGCCTAAAACATAGTAAGGTACATCGCCGATTAATGATTTTGCCAATATGACATTAGCAGATACCTCATTTAATGGAACATGACCAGGTCCTTCAACCATCACTTGGATATCTTGTTCATGAGCACGCTTGGTTAATTGTGAGATATTGATCATTTCTTGAACTTGTAGTTCATCATGAGAATCAAGGATAGAACCAGGTCGTAGGGCATCACCTAAACTAAATGTGATATCATATTTTTTTGCAAGTTCAATAAGATAATCATAATGAGTGATGTAAGGATTTTCTTTATCATGTTTTAACATCCAGGCAGCAGTAATTGTTCCACCTTTACTCACTACACCCCCATACCGCTTTACCTTAAGAATTCTTTTTGCAATGTCTTTAGTGATTCCACAGTGAATTGTTGTGTAATCAACGCCATCTTTTGCATTGTTTTCAAATGCATTTAAGAAATCATCTTCACTTAAGTTTAAAGGATTTTTGTGAACTTCAACCCCATAGTTATAGGCCTCATAAATTGGAACAGTTCCAAATGTAATTGGTGCAACAGTTAACAAAGATTGGCGTATTTTTCTTACATCTCCCCCGTCACTCAAATCCATTATAGTATCAGCATGATATTTTACTGCAACTTTGGCTTTTTCAATTTCCTCTTCCAAGTTCACATTTAGAGTAGAAGTTCCAATATTGACATTGACTTTAGTCTTGAGACCTTTTCCTATTCCAACATTGTGAATTTTTTGTGATCTGACATTATTACTAGGAATGATAATAGATCCTCGCGCAATTTTTGGGATTAACCAATCTAATGTAACATCCTCATCTTTTGCAACTCTTTTCATTTCATCCGTTGCAATACCCCTTCGAGCCGAACTCATTTGAGTACCCATAAAATCAATACATCTTTGCCTGATTTAAACAATCATTAAAGAACAGAAAAATATGCATTGTCTTTTAAATATGAAAATCGATCAAACACTAAAAACAAGAAATAATCTGAATAAAGTAAATTTGAAATTTTGATTTAATTCCTACTTTGCTGAACTCCAAGTTTCTGAAATTTTACAATCAA
>NZ_AHJG01000201.1:0-2587 GCF_000241145.1 Candidatus Nitrosarchaeum limnium BG20
TAAAATCAAAAGACAAACAGCAAAGTAAATGGAGCAAGGATCTCAGAGAAAAACTCATCGAATCAAATACATTATGTATGAATCATGAAAAAAACATGAATAAAATATTCAGAGGATTTTATGAAAAACATCTAAAAGATTTTTTAAAGGAATAAGAAAAGATCTAAATCAGTAAGCTAATTCTGACATGTATTTTGCTTCTTTCAGAGCATTTTCAAACTCTGTTTCAGCCATTATGTTTTGTTTAGCATATACACTCTTGAACTTGCGTCCATCATCGGCAAATATTCCAACCACATATGCATCCCCATCAACCTTGTATTTTTTCATACATGCATAGACTGCCGCAGATGAAGGACTAATCAATAGCTTGTCTTTCTCCAGAACCTCTTTTACAACAGCAAATGCTTCATCATTATCAACAGATACCCAATCATCAACAACATTTTCACGTTTTAAAAATAAGTCAGGCTTTGCAGATTCTTCAAAATTTCTCCATCCTTGAATTAAATGGTTTTGTTGAGGTTGACAACCAATGATTTTAACATTAGGATTTTTTTCTTTAAGATAGGTTCCAATTCCGGTGATCGTTCCACCAGTTCCAACACCTGTAAAGAAATGAGTTACTTTACCATCAGTTTGTTTCCAGATTTCTGGGCCAGTTCCAACATAATGACCCATAAAGTTTGCTTCATTTGCATACTGATTTGGAGAATAATATGTATCAGGTCTTGATGATGCAATTGATGTAGCTAATGCGATACTCTGATCAGTCCCAGCACCAACTTTTGGGCAAAGATCGTCACTTGTTTCAAAAACTTTGGCTCCAAGATTTCGAATGATATCTTTAGTTTCATTACTTGCTTTTTCAGGAATTACAATTTCTACCTTATAACCAAGTAATTTTGCAATCCCAGTTAATGCAATTCCAGTGTTACCAGATGTAGGTTCAATTATGATGCTTTTTCCTTTTGTGAGCTTGCCTTTTTCTTCTCCATCTTTAATCATCCAGTATGCAGCCCTATCTTTGACAGAACCAAACGGATTATGACCTTCTAGTTTAGCAAAGTATTGTATATTGTTATGAGAAAGGGAATCCAATTTGACTAGTGGAGTATTACCAACACGGTTAAGAATATCAGAACTGGTGACGGTTGCCATGATTGAATTATTTCACCTTTTTAATTTGAAAAGTGATAGTATTTCCATCTTTTTTTAAATTTAATAAAGTGTGACCATTTCTTGTAACCCATCTTGAAATATCATCCTCAGCTGCAGGATCATCAGCTGATACAGTTAGCACTTGTCCTACTTGCATTTTTTCAATCTCAATTTTAGTTCTAAAAACAGGTTCTGGACAAAATAATCCAGTTGCATCTAGTTTCTTCTCATTTGATTCAGACATGTTGTTAACTACTTCATAATGACTATTTTGTCATATTAAAATCTATTTTAATAAAATTAAAACTATTTAGCAAAAACAGTCTCAAAAGTTAATCCAAGCTAATATGGAAATTAAAAAATCCAAGTAATGGTTCCGTCAATTGATTGTTACTCTTTTACCTAGTTCAATGTTAACTGTAATTACAGATCCATCTCTATAGACTTGTAAAGTAACTTTATCACCAACAGATTTGTTTTCAGATACATATGCTATGATATCATCAATTCTTTTGACGGGAACATTGTCAATTGAAGTTACAATATCGGCACTAACTATTTCTCCGGTGGATGAAAACAATGCACCCTTAAGTCCTGCTTTACCTGCAGGCCCATCCTTTACAATGTCATTAATTACAGCCCCTCGGAAATTCTTTGGGAGATTAAATTTTTCAGCCAATTTTGGTGTAAGTGTGGTTCCAGAAATTCCAAGCCATGGATGATCAAATTCGCCTTTTTCAATTAATGCTGGGACAACTTTTTTAATTGTATTTGATGGAACCGCAAAACCAACACCTGCAAATTCACCAACATTGGATTGAATAGCAGTATTCATTCCAATCAGATTTCCAGTATTATCCAATAAAGGTCCTCCTGAATTTCCTGGATTTATTGCAGCATCTGTTTGAATAATGTTAGGAATTGAAAAACCAATCTCTTGATTTGGAAGCAATCGTCCTATTTGACTTACTATTCCAGTGGTCATAGTATTACTCAATCCAAATGGGTTTCCAATTGCAATTACCTGTTCTCCCACTTTGATCTGAGAAGAATCTGCAAATGATACTGGCGTTAAAGACTCATCGGAATAATTATCAGTTAATTGTAACACTGCAATGTCATTGAATTTATCAGTTCCAATTACTTTGGCAGAAAAAATATCACCATTTGAGAGTGCAACATCAACATTGTCTACACCTGCTACAACATGATAATTAGTAATTATATGACCTTCGTTATCATATACAAATCCAGAACCCAATCTAGACGATTGCTGCTGTAAGGGATTACCATTAATGATAATATTTGAACGTGTCTGGGTCACAGTGCTAGTTATTTGTACAACAGAATTTTCCAAGTTTTGATAAAGCACATCAAGGTTGGATTATTTTGTTCATGTATTACGGAATCAACAGGTAAAACTTGT
>NZ_AHJG01000200.1:0-4311 GCF_000241145.1 Candidatus Nitrosarchaeum limnium BG20
TTTTTTATAATTTGAATAATTTTTTCAATATCAATCGAATCTGAAATTATTTTGGAATTTTTTTCAATTTTGGATTTAAGATTTTTTTCTCCCACAGGAATTAATCCAAGATGTCTAGATTCAAAATTTAATTCAAGGTTTTTATAAATTACTCCAATTATTGGGAGTTTTGTAATTTCAAGTGCTTCTCTACATAAAATTTCATGTTTTTTACTTCCAATTTTATTTAGGATTATTCCCATAATTCTTGAGTTTCTATGAAATTTTTGAAATCCAATTGCTGTTGCTGCAATTGATCTGGATGTTTTGCTTGCATCTAATATCAAAATTACAGGAGATTTTGTTATTGATGCTACATGATGAGTACTAGCAAAGTTGGAATCACCACCAAATCCATCATAATATCCCATTACTCCCTCAATTATAGAAATATCAGAATTTGAGTTTGATACAAAGCTGTTCAAAAGTTGATTTTTTCCCATTAACCAAACGTCAAGATTAAAAGCTTCATGTTTAGATATACTTGAAAGATAGCTAGGATCAATGTAATCAGGACCGACTTTGAAAGGTTGTACTGAAAAACCCTTTTTTTGTAAAGCGTAGATAATTGCACAGGTGATGGATGTCTTTCCAACTCCACTAGTGGCTCCTGCTATTGTAATTCTAGGAATTTGCAATTCGAATGATTAGAATTGTTTTTTATTTAAATTGATATATTTGAATTAAATAATACTCAATGTTTTTACTTGGATAACACATGAACTTTCTATGGATGATGGGTTAACTATTGTATATACAGGAAAAGGCAAAGGAAAGACTACTGCTGCCTTAGGAATTGTATTAAGGGCTACAGGATATGCAAAAAAAGTTTGCATGATACAATTTATCAAAGGATCATGGCATTATGGAGAGATGTATTCATCGAAAAGATTAGAGCCTGAATTTGAAATGGTTGCTATTGGAAAAGGATTTGTTGGTATAATAGACGATAAGAGTCCCAAAGTAGAACATGAAAGAATTGCAGTAGAAGCAATTAAAATCAGTACAGAAAAAATCCATTCAGGAAAATATGATATTGTAATTTTGGATGAAATTAATTATGCCATTAATTTAGGTCTAGTAAAAATTGAAGATGTTATAAATTTGATTAAAACAAAACCGCCTAAATTAGATCTTATATTGACTGGAAATTATGCTAAAGACAAGATTATTGAATTGGCTGACTTGGTAACAGAGATGAAAGAGATTAAACACCCATTTCAACGTGGAATAAAAGCAAAAAAAGGAATTGATTTCTAACTAGCAACATTAAATTATACAAAGAGGGGATTTAGAAGAAATGTCGACTGAAGTTCAAGAAATGCCAGAGCAAGGAGAAATCGTTCTTGCTACAATAACTAAAGTTATGGATCACGGAGCTTATGTCACTTTAGATGAATATAATGGAATTCAAGGATTTTTGCATATTTCAGAAATAGCACCAGGTTGGATTAGATCAGTCAGCAGATTTGTAAAAGATGGAGAAAAAAAGGTATTACTAGTAAAAAAAGTAAATCAAGATAGAGGAGACATAGATCTCTCGTTAAAACAAGTATCAAAAGATCAGAAAAAACAGAAATTAAAAGAGGTCAAGAAATTTGAAAAAGGGAAGACATTACTACAAAATGTTAAAGAAAAAGGAAAACTTTCAGATGAAGATATTGATAAATTAGAAGATATGATTTATTCAAAATTTGATTCTGTTTATGATGCATTTATTGAGATTGGAAGAAATGGAATAGAATCAATAAAAGAATTAAAAATTCCTAAAAAAACAGCAACGGTCATTGAAGAAATTTGTTCTAAAATCAAACTTCCTTCAGTTGAGATTAGAGGAATCATGGAGATTACAAATAATAAATCAGATGGAGTTGAAATAATTAAAAAAGCACTTTTAGATGCAACAAAAAAGGATCCAACTATAGACATCACATATTTGGGTGCACCAAAATACAGATTATCCATCACTTCAGAAGATTTCAAATCTGCTGAAAAAACATTAAAACCAATACTAGTTGAAATTCAAGAAAGTATAGAAAAAAAGAAAGGTTCATTCAAATTTACTAGAGAAGAATCGAAAAAAACAAGAGAGAATTAAGATGAGATTCCTATTAAGAAGATGTTCAAAGTGTAATCGATATTCATTAAAGGAGAAATGTCCTTTGTGTAATGAAGAAACAGTTTCTGCACATCCAGCTAAATTCTCACCAGATGACAAATATATGAGATATAGATTAGCTGAAAGATATAATTAAAATATAGAATTAATTAATTGGAACAAATTCTTTGTTTACTTTATAAACAAATACACCAATTATTGGTTGACCTTTTTCTGCATTAAAACTAGGAGATGTATGTACTAGTTGTAATGGATCATTACCATCAGACGGATATTTGATGTCTTTAATATAGATTGGAGTGAAACCAGGTTGATATGTTGTAGATTGTTGTTGGGTTTGTAAATTCACATATGTTAAAGGAGTAAATGGAAACATTTGACCAAGTAAAGTATCATTCCAAAAACGATCAGTGCCACTGATACCGTCATTGTACAAATAATCCTCTAAAGGTTCTTCTGCAATTCTAATAAACCACTGTTTTTTTGATTCATCTCCTCCGCCTTGTAATACATAAAGAGGTTGATCTCCATTATCAACTGATAATCTTTGACCTGTAACAAAAACTACTACATAATCAGCTTGCATATCCATTAATACTTTCCAACCTTTCTCTGGAGAACTCATCAACATTTTTGCAAGTTGATGAATTATTGCAGTGCTTAATGTAGAATTATCTGCAATTGTTGCTCTTTCTCCCAATGTAGATATCCAATATCCGTAATCCCACCAAGAAGCAACGACTGCATCTTTAGGAGTATTATTTTTTATCCATTCCATTGTTTCTAGCCAATCATCAGTACTTACAGGATAAGAAGAACCACCATTTAGAATTGTGGGAGGTGCTTTTGCTGCTGAAACCCAATTTCCGGAAGTTGGAAAAGTAATTGGTATAATTAAAAGAATTATTATTCCTGCTAGGAATGAAGATTTAATAATTAAATTTTTCATTTTTTTATATTCTGTATTTTTTACAATTTCTTTGATTAGAAGTGATAATCCGATTGACGAAAGAATTATCAAAGATAAAGAGGCAAATACCTCTAATCTGACAAATGCAGAGCTAACATATATTCCAATTAATCCGATAATTAATGTAAATGAAAGCATATCATTTTTAATAAAACTAGATTCTTTTGTTTTGTTATTTTTAATGATTAACCAAATTCCTAAGCCTGCAAAAATCATTAGAATAGAGTGAAAGTAAAAAGATTGACTGATTGTTGTACTAGCATGTTCTGCAACAGAGTCTACTAGAGGTATAGAAGTAGTCAAAAATGGATTAATTGCATTTAAATATCTATAACTAGGAAGTTCTAAAAATTCTGAATTAGCATTTATTATCAAAATCACAGTACCAATGATCATAATAGAGATGAGAAAGAATAAGCCGTTTCTAGTTTTTTTGTTTTCACTGCTCTTTCTTTGAATAAAAATACAAGATATTAGAAAAATAGTTGGAACGAGTAATGATACTCCACCTAAACCAAAGAGAAACCCCAAAGATAATCTTTCAAAATTGAGAGATATTAAAAATACCATAACAGTAAAGAGTGGGATTGCCCAAACGATAAATTTATGATCAGTTCTGAAAAAGGGTAATGTAAAAAAGAAAATACCAATTGGAATTATAAAAAATTGGCTTCCACCCCATGCAGATAATGATAAAGGCAAAACTATTCCTGCTGAAATTAATTTTATAATTGCAATTTTATGATTTTTAGAATTTATTCCACTAAGCAAAAAGTAAAGTGCTAAAATACCAAGAAATATTCCTAGAGGTTCAGATTTGAACCATCCTATTGTACCTCTCAGTATCATCGGTAATGAAACTGAGAATAACAATGCAGAAAATAATCCTGCAGAAGTTCCAGCGATTACTCTAACCAATGCAAAAATTACAATACAACTAAGTGAACCAAAAACTACAGGAAATAAAACTGTAAAATCATAAAGTTGCATCCCTCCACCAAACATCCAATAAGTTGTAGCTGCAGTTAAATGAAGTATTACTTGTGAAGTTTGGGAAACATCTCTACCGTGTGGATACCAACTTAAATTATCGTTCCATTCGAAATAAGCATTTATTCCATTGTCAATTATATATTGTGTGGCTCTATAATTGAAAAACGGATCAAATTCATTTAATTCCCAT
>NZ_AHJG01000199.1:0-2727 GCF_000241145.1 Candidatus Nitrosarchaeum limnium BG20
CGTAAAATCTCAGTTTTAATAATATCTGAACTCACAGCCATATTTTTCTTTTAATTATATTTGCTTAATAATACAATCTTTTTTCAAATTTAATGGTTTTTTGTATTTGAATTGTTTTTATTTTATTCGATATATTTTTTTAATACTTCATGCTCACCGTTTTTCTTTATGTCTGCTATTAATTCCTCTAAAATTTTAATTCCATGTACAATAGGTATTTTCTCGATCCTTTTATTTTCAAGCTTTTGTTTTAAAATCATTTTTTCATTATTTGCAAAACTTAGTAAACTTACACTATCTTTCATATCTAAATTAATGTAGAATTTTACATACTCTTTTGTTGTTTTAATGCCCATACTTTTAACATAAATTTCTAGTATTTGATTTAATTCATTTTTAACATTTCTTTAAAAAACTGTATGAACTGTTGATTGATACCTTATGATATGCCTAAAAATAATTTTTAATTGAATCTTTAATCAAAGTTTATTTAGAATTTTTATGATTTTTAATTATGGATGCCTGTGATACTAGAATTCGTGCATACAAAAATGGAAAAACTTTTGGCCAATGTAGAGATATGGCTGAATCTCTAAATCCTATGTTCAAAGAAGAAATTGAAAAAAATGGTCGTATTCTCTGGACTGAAATTCTAAATAAAGTAGATCATGATGAATTGATTTACAAATTGACATTAAAATTTCTTAGACGTGATGGTTATGATATTGGAAATAGTAAGATTCCTGAAGTGAAAAAATTTATTTTGTAGGATCTATTTTACAGCTTCCATCTGAATTTCTCAATTTTTTTGCCATCATAAAAGGTGTAACTAATAAAACTGGAATTGATATTGCTATGAAGACTGTTTGTAATTGAGTTAAGGCAATCGATAATGCAATTCCACTTGCAGTACCTATGAAAATTGACATGAATGTGCCCGCACATGTTGGACATGCTATGAATAATCCCGTTACAGCGCCTACGCTGCTTAATCCTCTTCCTTTTTTAGAAATCGTATAAGCGCTAACTGCAATAGCTGCATTTAGTCCTACTAAGTATGATACAATTACTTGTAATACTAGATTAATTGGAATTATTTGTAACCCTACATGTTCTGTCAAATACACTATTACTTTAGGCATATACCCCAAATCCCCACAACATGGTGCTACAAATCCTGATGGAATCACTGCTCCATAATGTGTGACAAAATTGACTTCTGGTTGATAGACTAGTGTACCTGATACTAACGAAAAAAATACTCCATAAACTATGGATGTAATGATAAAAAATTTTCTTGATTTTTTACTTGATACACATAAAGCAATAATTGTTGTAATGTCTTTTTCATTTTTTTCAATTTTTTCTTTATTGTAAAGATTAACTCCATAAATTATTGCTCCAAATGATGCGAACAATATTATGTAAAAACCGTAAGCAATTCTCTGAATCGTATCCATAGAATCTGGAGTAAATAATGCTGGATCTTGATATCTGGCATACATTACAAAAATTATTGCAATGGTTGAAAATCCCAAAATAATTAATTTTTTCCACCCCCGCCAAACATTTTTCTAATATTTGTAATTACTGGTTATTCAATTAATTCTATTCTGTTTTTTGTATTTTTTTTAGATTAGTTTAGGCACAAATATGTAAATTATTGCAATGATCTCCATTCTCCCTATTATCATCAATACACTTACTATTACTTTGATTGTTGCATCCGTATCAAAATTAATTACATTTGACGTTAATCCTGCAGTAGTGATTATCCCAGTTGCTTCATAGAAAGCATTTTCAAAACTAGTATCCTCAATAGTTGTTAAGTATATGGATGTCAAGAATATTGTTCCTGGAAATGCCAATATGATGAGTATGGTGGAAATTAATTCTTTTTTTCTTTTTGGAGACAATTCTGAACGGTGATTTTTATTAAATATTTTTTTACATTCTCTTAATTGCAATAATCTAAAAATTTTAATTCCACCAGATGTTGAAAATCCGCATCCTCCTATAATCATCAATATAATTAAAATTACATGTATGGGACCACTAAAATTTATCATTACTTGTGAATTAAGTCCTGAAGTTGTACTAGCTGAGACCGTATAGAATGCACTAGATAATGGATCAAGATTGCTTAGTGACATGAATAGCAATGTTGCACCACCTAAAATCATGAAATAAGCTAATACTTCTTTACCTAGTTTTGGAGAAAGGAATTTTTTTCTAACAAATGAATAGTGGAATGTAAATGGTAATGCCCCAAATATCATAGCTCCCATCACAATTAATTTTTCTTGCCAATCAAAATCATTGAGAATAGTTGATGTAGGTAAGAATCCTCCGGTTGCAAATGCACTAACTATTAATGAAAAATCATCAATTATGTTTAGATTTCCAAATAAATAAAATAAAAATGAAAAAATTACTATGTAAATTAAGAAAATAATTGTAATTGTTCCAAATAATTCTCTCATATGTAATGAACGACCAGAAATGAATCCTCGCATAGATTGTATTTTTGATTCTGGATAAAACGCAGCTATTGCTAAATAAATAAAACTCATTCCGCCCACAAGCTGTGTAAAACTTCGATAAAATGTGAAACTTTGAGGTAGATTTTCTGGTTCATGAATCAATGAAATTCCAGTAGTGGTAAACCCCGCAACACTTGAAAAAAACGCATTTGCAAATCCATCTATTGATGATTCTTGACTTGGT
>NZ_AHJG01000198.1:0-747 GCF_000241145.1 Candidatus Nitrosarchaeum limnium BG20
AATAATTTTTGAAAATTTTTTGAAAACGTGAGGATTTAGAAAAAAGGGAATGAAATTACTCAGTATCTAGGTAAACCATCGTCTTTGAGTTTCTTCCATCTCTTTTGTTCAGCAACTGCCTTTGCAGACAGATAGTTTGGAGGATTATTCATAGCCCTTGCCATCTTCTTCTTTCTTGCTTCCATTTGACCAGGTGTCATTGATCTCTCTCCTCAAAATAACATTTTGAAATATTCATACTAAAATCGATGAATCAGAGAATTATTTGTATATAATTTCGAGACTGTGGCATGCCTTGTGAAATTAATTGATAGTAAGAGTTCCCTTCATACCTGCTTCATAATGCCCAGGTATGTGACAACCTATAATGTAAGAACCAGTTTTGAGGTCAATGACATCACTTTCAGCTGTTTGACCTGCTGGGGTATGATCTATTTCAAAGATAATGTTTTTTGCTATAGTTTCCTCATCTTCTGCCAATTCTGCCTTGTCTACTATTTCTTTTTTGGAAACATCATAAACTACCAATTCATGTTCACCCACGCCATTGTTTATCATTACAAATTTTGTCATTCCTGAATTAATTTGAATTTCAGACGGTACAAATTTTAATTCAGTTGCGTCTACTGTAACAATCTGCACACCATCTATCATCTTGACATAGTATGGTAGTGTTGTTTCAGATTTTTCATTTTCTTCACCAACTTCATTTTCTGATTCTGGTTTGTTTTGAATGCTGTTTACAAT
>NZ_AHJG01000197.1:0-38589 GCF_000241145.1 Candidatus Nitrosarchaeum limnium BG20
TTGATACATTACTCCTGTTTTTTTATCTGTATAGTTTTGCTTGACAATTTTTTCTAGATGTTCACAAATTGGAACAATTAATGATGATTTTTGAAAAGTTTTCCTAGTCATGTAAATCCATATTTGTAATACGATCCTTTTTGGAAGTGATTTGTAAAGTGTATGTTTTGCCCATTCCATTTCTTTCCAAATATTTCCTCTCAAATGTATTACTAGTGGAATGTTCAGTTTCGCTGCAGCAAGTGCAAAATGTCTTTGCCTGTCTACTAGAATTACATCAGGTTTAAACTCTGAAATTAATTGTTCAAATTTTCTTCTAGTTTGAAAGCAATCTGTAACTTTACGACTAGGAAAGCCTTTACAAATATCAGTATCGACTACTAACTTACAATCAACTCCTAAATCTGTTAGAGCACTTGCAAATTCCTTTAGATGAAATATTTTTGAAGTAGAACCTCCAATAAGTAATCTCAATTATATTCACAATAATGAAAATAATGTATGTATTAAGACATTTTGTAAAATCAATGATATTGTCTGTAATACTAATATTTTTAAAGCCATAGAAAACCAACCAATTTGACTTGAAGCCTACCCTCACTGAATACCTAGTTTGTCCTACATGCCAAAAATTTTTTACCATTAAAATAACAAAAAAATCTAAAGAAGAAATTATTGAAGGATATTTGATTTGTGCAAATAAACATAAATTTAAGATTACAGATGGAATTCCTAGATTTGTAACTGATCTTACAAAGGATTTTGTAAAAACTGAAGATGCATTTTCATCAAAATGGAAAATATATCATAAATCATATCATGAGAAAAAATGGTTTGAATTTCAAAGAAATTGGTTTTTGGAACGTTTTCAATGGAAAACACTTGATAATTTCAACAAATTTCTACTTACAAAACATTACATTCTTGATGCAGGAACAGGTTTAGGCAATAGTGCAAACTTTCTATCCACCAATAAACAAGCGCTTGTATTTGCAATAGATGCAAGTGAATCTGTAAATTTTGCGTATAAAAAATATGGTAGTGCTGCAAACATACATTTTTTGCAAGCTGACTTACGTCAACTTCCATTCAAAAAGAATTTTTTTGATTATGTTTATTCTGATCAAGTATTGCATCATACAAAAAACACAGAAACCTCATTCAAGTATTTGACAAAATTTCTAAAAAAGGCGGGTCATATTTCCATATATGTTTACAACAAAAAAGCTCCAATTAGAGAATTTGCAGATGATTACATTCGTTCCAAGACAACAAAAATGTCTGTAAGTGACTGTGTAGAGTTTTCAAAAGACATGACGATTTTAGGTAAATCACTATCTGGTCTAAATAAGAAGATCACAATTCCACGTGACATTAAACTACTCAATATCAAGGCTGGTACTTATGATGTACAGAGATTTATCTACTGGCATTTTTTGAAATGTTTTTGGGCTGAAGATGGAGATTTTGAGAGAAGTGTAGGTGTAAACTTTGATTGGTATTATCCAAAATTTGCTTACAGACACACTCCTGATGAAGTACAAAAATGGTATCGTGATGCTAAACTAAAAATCACAAGCTTCAAAGAAATTGAAAGTGGAATCAGTGTTACTGGAATAAAACATTAGAATTTTAAATAAATATTTTAATATATAATTAAAAATAATATTGAAAATAATTAATACTTGAATCTTATTTTGTATTTGCCTGATCTTATGACTGATTAGTCTTTATACTGTTGAAATTATTAAAGAACTTTTATCACAATGTTAGTTTCAATTATGTATTAATTGATATACGTGTAAGTAAATCAAAATACGTGAAAAAAGCACTTGCATTTAGAACATGGTTTTATTTTAGAATGGGGTGGTCGACTTACTTTGCATTTTTATTTGCTGCAGTAAATACACTAGTAACAACATATTATCTTGCAATTGAAAGATTACCTGCATTAAAAGAATTTTTTCCAACTTTTGCATATTATGTGATATTTCTTGTTGCTACTGGTTTACCAATTTTGGTAGCTATTGGATACATTCACTACAAAAAAAGTGGTGCATTTAAGGCCGAAGCTGATATCTCTGTTGAGGCAAATCCTCATTTGTATAGAATATTAACCAATACAGAAGCGTTATTTCCATTATATCTTAAAATGAGCGAATTATTGATTAAATTATCTAAAAATGAAAGATTGTCTGAAGAAGAAACTAATGAAATTATCTCATTACAAAATCAATTACGTGAATATATGAGTAAAAAAACATTGGATAGTTCTGGTAAGCCAAATAAATAAAATAATAACTAATTTTTTAAAATTATTCTTATGTCTGTTCCATCTTTGTTGTTTGTGATGATTTTTGGATAATATGGATAGTATTCATATGATATTTTTTTCATTATTTTATTTAACACGCCTTCTAATTTTGATGGGGATCTAAAACAATCACATCGTTCAATTTTGAAATTAGCTTTTATTGCTAAATTCATTAAAGATTTTTTTGTAAAGTGAAATGTTGAAGGTTGTTCAAAAACTGATGATTTAAGTATCTCTGCATTTTCACAATTCGGAACTTCTATGAATAATATCCCATTTGGATTTAAATGCTCTTTACATTTTCTTAGCAACAAATCAGGTCTCACTAGGTGCTCAAATACATGAGAAATCCAAATAATATCATAATTTCCAGATATGCTAAATTCTTCTGCAAACCCTACTTCACAGTGTCCAGACTTTAATTTTTGATTAATCAAACCAACATTTCTTTCATCAGGCTCAATACCTGATACGTCAAAACCTTCCTCTTCAAACCAGAAAATTGTTTGTCCTGGTCCACACCCAATCTCTAAAAATCTCTTATTTTTAAAATATTTTTTACAGTATGCAAATTGAGAAATCCACTGCCTTTTTTTACCTTGTGAATTAATGTCAGAATAATTTGTTTTTATTGCTTCTTCTGCTCCTCTTCCATCCCAATATTCTTTTTTGTAAATCTCCGAACATCTTTTTTTGATTTCATCTTCATTTTTACCCGTAATGTACATACCACATACATTACACAAATAAACTGGTAATCTCATATAGGAATTTTTCGAATATTCACTTAATGATTTGTTGTCACAAGACATACAATACATTTAGCATTTTTTGAAATAAACCTATAATATATCTATCAATGTTTTAAATTATTTTAAAATATATTTGATTAATTTAAATTAATTCTTGCATAAGTTCAACAAGCGAATCTGTTGCCTTATCATTATTTAATTCACTTAATGCATATTGTCTTCCTGCATTTGCAATTTCGAGCCATTTTGGATTATCTATATCTTCTAAATATTCTTCAAATTTACTCTTGTAATTTTTCTCATTAATGAAAATTGCTGTCTCTTCATCTTTATACCCAAGATATCTTCCATTATTTTTTTCTGTTATCTCCATAAATGTTAAACATCCTGCAGCTGGAACTTCCCAATACCTTATTGTTGGAAAATATGTTGTAGCAACAATAGATGCTGCATATTTGGATAAGAGCAGAGGATATCTGTCATTAACATATTCATGTTCCAAAGTAGACGTATAATCCACATATGGTAGTTGATTACACATAGTTCTCAATTTATAATGCTTGTATGCATTTGAATCTGGATTTCGTATTGAATTAATTATCCTAGAAAAGATTTTTGCATTTCCTATTGCACCGGAATTCAGAATTCTATTTTTGATTCGATCCTTATATGGAGTCAGGTTTTCATATAAAATAGGTTCTAACCCAAAAATAATTGTCTTGTATCTAAAGTTAGAAGGATAGTATTTGTAAAAATAGTCTTTATGTGTAAAATTAAAGTAATAATCTATTCCTATTTCTTCATGATAATTATGTTTATTCATTGATTTTGCATTATGTGGATCACCAATTCTGCATATGATTGGTATGGAGTTATTCTTTATCCCAATTAATTCAGGAACTGCAACACTGTGATTGTCTGGAAGTAAAATTATATCAAATTTTCCTTTCAAATTCTTTACATCAAATATGTTATCTGATGGAAAATAAGTTACATCAAGAGAATTACTACGTTTCAAGGCATTCATAAAAAAATGATATGTAGTATTGTCAAAATGTTTTCCAGAAAGAAAAACATATGATTTTTTGTAGATAAATGCTATTCTAATTTTTTTCATTATCAAGTTATCCATTTTTTATGTGCCATAATTTTTGTTTTTAATTTGAAGATATTTTGCAAATTCATCGTAGTTTATTTTATAAAGTTTAAGATTATATTCATATCCATGTTCTTTAGACTCATAAATTTTTTCAAGATACGGGAATTTTTCTTCATGATTGTATACTTCAGATAATATTGACTCTGAATACTCATCAGCAATAATATGAGTTAAGTTTTGTTCTTTATTCTTTGATATGAATTCCTCAAGCGTTTTCATTTCTCCTACGTGGAATTGATTGATCTTAAAAGTTTCTTTTAAATTTCCAGGAGTTGATGTTATAGGCCATCTATTTGCCATTTCTGCAATTTGAATATATTTTCCAACTTTTGGTTCAGAATTAATTCCATCCACATTCTTAGCAACAAATTTAGCTACTTGATACACTTCTGATTCACCACTGTAATCTATTTTTTTATTTCTAAAAATGTCATTGAACCAAAAATGATTCCAATAACTATCACACTCAAAATTACTTTTTTGTTGCTAAATTTCTCTACAATCCAACTTATTCCAAATAAAGAAATTACACAAAATATTGGAAAAAGAGGATAAACATAACGGGTATCAGGAGCTATTGAGACTGAATACATTATTGGTATTGCCAATACTGCTGGTGCTAAGACTAGAAGATAATTTGGGTATCTTAGTTGTTTTAAAATTGGAATTAATCCAATAGGAACCAAAATTACGAAAATGGGGATAATTGACCATCCAAATAACTTGATTCCGTTTATCCAATTAGGACCATACGTGTTAATTTTATCTTGACTGCTTATTTCTTCATGATTACCATACATGCTAATCTCTCCAATTATTCTTCCAACAATTGCATCATTTCCACAGCATTCAATTCTTTGATATACAAACGGAGATAATACAAGTAAGAACACTGCCAAAGCTATTATGAATAACATGCAATCTTTTCGGCTTTTTCTGAATCGTAGAAAATAGATTATTGTAAAAGCTACAAACCAAAATTGTCCTTCGGGTCTAATAATGGTGGCCCAAGCAAAAAATCCAAATGATAAATATACATATTTTTTATTTGAATTTAGAAAAAACATTATTCCTAATGTAATGGCAAAAATGTATAATGGCTCAGAAATTCCTAAAGTTGAATTTATAATTATTCTGGGATCTAACGCAAAAATTAGAGCACCTATCAAAGAATAATAATTATTAAAAAATTTTTTACAAATAAAATAAACAGGAATTACAGTTATTCCTGATAAAACAACACTTACACCTCTTTGTAAATTCATATAGTCCATGAAATTATCTGAATGGAAAATCATAAAAAACAATGAAAGAAATTCTGACCATCCACTATGAGCTGATTGATAATTAGGTAAATGTCCTAATATGCTAATGTCTAAAGCGTGTAAAAAATATCCAGAAAAACCATCCAAAATAATAGGAACATCATATGGTGTATGGTATAACCTGATAACTATTGCAACAACACAAATTATCGCAAGTAATAACAACGAACTAGTTTTTGAATTTAGATAACCTGCTTTCAAATTTATTTTGAATTCATCTTTTTCCAATATTTTTTTTGCACTTAAAATAGTATTAAACTATGTCATTAGATTTTTTTGGTTTATCATAATATTTGTTGCTAATTAATAGAAATATTGACTCTGCAGCTCCTGCCAAAACAAATGCTGCAGCTATTCCGTGAACATCATAAAGTTTACCTAAGACAATCATTCCTAAAATGATGCTAACTAAAAAAATACCCGAGCTGATTAATACAATCTTGTTTTGTAAATTTCCTAAAAATTTTGAAATGTATACAAGATTAATCGTGCCTGGTATTATGCCTAAACTAATAATTTGAACAATTATTACTGCCTCCTCAAATTTTGGAAACATCCATTTTATAATGACTGGAGAAAGTACGATTCCTAAAACTGTCAATCCGACTGATATTAGTATAGTTAATTTTTTTAAAACTATACTTGGATTGCCAGCTGCATCTTGTGGTAAGACATATTGGTAAATAATATTTGGTATTATTAACAAAACCATGTAGAATTGCATGCCTAATGCATAATTTCCTAATATGCCAAATCCAAAAATAGGTACTATGATGATCTTATCAATAGATGATGCAAACATTCTTGTAAAACTCAGCAAATAATTGTTTATCATAAACTCTTTTTTACCTTTTAAAATTTTAAAATTAATTTTTGTAGTTTTAAATTCCTTATAATATAATGCAATAAATGGAACAAATGATAATGCAATTCCAATTATAATTCCATTACTATCCAATAAATAATACAAAGGTATGGCTAAAATCACCATTAATAATTTTTGAATTATTGTAATTTTCATATATGATTTGAAAAATTTTCTGCCAAGAAATTCTGCTGTTATTAGTGAAAAAATCACATAACTGAAAACATGAATACTTGCACCTAAATTAAAAAATGTAAAAAATACTACTATCGCGCCTATAACTGATATTGGAAATGTGATTAGTGATATTACAGGAAGTAGTTTTTCACCTTTTGCGGCGTACACTGTAAGTGAATTTTGTGTACCAAGCATAGTAATTCCACTAACAATTCCTGCAATTGTAAGATAGTAAGTGATTTCACCATATTTTTCAACTCCAATTAATGATGCAATATAAAACCAAAAAATTGCTCCAATAATTGTAGGAATCATATATGCAACACTTAGAAATGAAATATCTTTAAAAACGGAAAAATGCTTACTGATCTTTTCTCGAACCATGTTATTTATAGAAAATTTTCTGGAT
The DNA here is from genome assembly GCF_000241145.1 of Candidatus Nitrosarchaeum limnium BG20. Taxonomy (NCBI): domain Archaea; kingdom Thermoproteati; phylum Nitrososphaerota; class Nitrososphaeria; order Nitrosopumilales; family Nitrosopumilaceae; genus Nitrosarchaeum; species Candidatus Nitrosarchaeum limnium. The sequence continues at coordinate 7,002 of NZ_AHJG01000197.1, forward strand.
TATTAAGCCATTTAAGTTAGTCAGTCTCATTAATCAACTCTAGACTTGCTTTCTTTATTGCAGAATTACTATTTAATTTTGGCTCCCATCCAGTTCTTTTCAATTTTTTAATATCTAGATGCATTTTTTTTACGTCACCTGGCCATCCTCTGCCATCAAAAGTTCCACCTTTTGTAATTATTTTCACATTTTTTAAATTCATTTTATCTATTACAATATTTGCTATGTCTGTAACACTAGTTCTATCGTTATTGCCGATATTAAATACATCAACAGGATTTTTAGAATCTGCTGCTTTCAAAAACCCATCTACGCAATCACTAATGTGTATGTATGATTTTGTCTGTGTCCCGTCGCCTAAAATTTCTAATTTCTTTTTATTTTGATGTAATTTGTTAATAAAATCCCAAATTACCCCATGTTTACTTCTTGAACCAATGACATTGGCAAATCTAAGAATTATTCCTTGTATTCCGTAATTATGACAATATGCCGAGATTAATCCTTCACATGCAAGCTTCGATCCTCCATATGGCGATATTGGTAAGAGTGGACCGTATTCTTCACTAGTTGGAATCTTTTTTGCATCTCCATAAACTACTGACGATGATGCAAAAACTATCTTTTTAACATTTGATTTTCTAATCTGCTCTAAAAGCAAATATGTGTTTTTAATATTCTCATTAAATGCAATCTCTGGGTTTTCAAATCCTGTCCTTACTTCTGGATATGCAGCTATGTGAAAAACTGTTTTAATTCTAGGCAGAATGCTAGAAATTTTTTTTGAATTATTTAAATCTCCTACTATCAATTCAAAGTTAGTTCTTTTCAAACAGTTTACAAGATTTTTTTTATTACCAGTAGAAAAATTATCGTAAACTATCGTATTGATATTGTTGTTAACTAATCTATCAGCTAAATGACTGCCAATAAAACCCGCTCCACCAGTTATTAGAACTGATTTTTTTGATTTATCCATAAATGAAGTTAATTTGTATCATATCAAAAAAAAAGACAGTTTAGATTTATCAAGTAATTAGTTATAATTTATCCATTCATCCTCTCTAAGTTGATAAGTAAGATTTTTTTCTTATTTGACATGGTAAAAAAATCTATTTTAATGATAGTTAGAAAATACCCTGCAGATTTTGGTCATACCACTGTAATCAATAACTTATGTATTGAACTTGACAAAATGGGATATAGAACTGCAATCGGTGCATTTTCTTTTGATTCTCCACCACCTCCAAATGTGAAACAAGTGAAGTTAAAAAAATTAAAATCTTTATTTTATGGAGTAAACAATCTTGGATATGATATAATTTATCTACATCAATCGTTTCCAAACTATTTCTTACTTACAAAAAAACCAAATAAACCTGTAATTCTTTACTATCATGGAGCATCAAACACAATCCAAAAAATCAACTTCAAAATTATGATGATGTTGTATAAAAATAGAATTTCCCAAATAATATCGGTTTCAAAGGCAGGAGTTAATCAAATGAAAAAAATGATCGGTGATATCTCAGCTGAAGTTATTTACAATGGAGTTGATACTGAATTTTATAATCCTGAATTACCAACTACGTACAAAAGAGGTGAACCTCAATTACTTTTTGTTGGTGGATTACGTCCTTACAAAAAAGTTTCCGTACTTATTTCATCCATGCCTAAATTACTAAAAAAATATCCGAAATCTCATCTACAAATAGTAGGAATAGGTGAGGAGATGACTAGTCTTGAAAAAATGATCAATGATCTAAAGTTGGAAAGAAATGTAGAATTGACAGGAAAAATCAATAATGATGAATTAAAACTGAGATATGCTTCTTGTGATATCTATGTATCTGCTAGTACATTTGAAGTGTGCCCTGTACCTACTTTAGAAGCTATGGCATCAGGAAAACCACTTGTACTTTATGATATAGAGCCGCATCGTGAAATTATTGAAATCTCCAATGCAGGAAAAATTTTTTCTTTTACTGAAAATTCTGATTTTGTTAGTATTGTTGATGATGTTTATAAAAATAAGGATTTATTTAAAATATCTGGACTAGAATTTGCAAAAAAACATGATTGGAAATTAATCTGTCAACAAGTCATTCGTAATTTTGAAAAACTTAAACATTAAATGTGATTTTTATCTCATTGCATAGATCATTCCCATATCTTCCGATATTTTTCTTGTTTTAGTTTTAAATGACATGTTTTCTAATTTTTTTAATAAATTCTGATACAATTCTAATTTTTTATCTATTAAATGATATTCTATTATGATTTTATTTATTCTAGAAAAATATTCCTCTGGAATTGAATCAATTATTTCATATTCAGCCCCTTCACAATCAATTTTTACTAAATCACAATTTTCAATTTTATATTCATCAAAAAATCTTTTTACTGTTGTGGATTTAACATCAACAAATGTATTTCCTTGAGGAAATATGCTGTGAGCTGATTCATCCAAATCCAGGTATATTCTTACGTGTTCGTTTTCTTTACTAACTGCTAAATTTAACGGTATGATATTTTTTATTTCATTCAAATTTGTATTATCTGATAGCATTTCATAGTTTTCTTTTATAGGTTCAAAACAATAGATTTTACCATTTTTACAAAACTGGGATGCAAATAAAGCAAATAAACCGATATGTGCCCCCACATCTACAATAATGTCGTTATCTCTTATTTCAAATCCTGGCATATTGTAGTCGTTTGTAAACCAAACAGTACCTAATTGCATTATGTCTGTAGAATGTGTTCTGATTTTTATTTTCAATTTATTTCTAGTTTCTAATATCACTTGATCCTTCTTTATTGTCTTAAAATAAATTCCAATTAACACATGCCAATTTTTGAATTTTTTAATGACTTGTAGTAATAACTTAATCTTATTCATACTCTGTTTGAATCTATTATGAATGCTTTAAAAATCTAATAGATATATCTAAGATCAATTTTTTAACTAATTGTATTGTTATGCTGTTAATGAAAGTTTTAGTGACTGGTGCAGATGGATTTATCGGAAGTCATCTTTGTGATATACTTTTAAAAAATAACTATGAAGTTATTGCTGTTTCTAGAAATTTTAAAAAATTACTAATGCTACTTATGACTTGGCAAAAATTCATCTATGTAAAGTAGATGTTACTGATTTCTCTGAATTATCAAAAATTATTATAGCAAATAAACCTGACATAATAATACACCTAGCTGGTGAAACATCGCATAAAAAGTCCTTTGAAAATCCAATGTATGATGTAGATGTAAACCTAAAATCTACACTATGTATTCTTGAAACAATTAGAACATCTAAACTGAATTGCAAATTTATTTTAGGTAGTACCTTTATCGTAGTAGGAAAACCTGATACTTTACCAATTAACGAGACTATCAATTGTAATCCAACGACCGTTTATGGAACAACTAGACTTGCAAGCGAACATCTTTGTAAGATCTATCAAAATGTTTATGATTTAGATACACTGTCATTTAGAATCACAAATGCATTTGGACCTAGAGAGCAATATCTAACACCTACAAAAAATGCTCTGAATTATTTAATTTATCAAGCGTATTGTGGGAAAGATGTTACTATATACAATAATGGACAGTTTTTCCGTGATATTATCTTTGTAACTGATGTTGTTTCTGCATTACAAACAATTATGGAAAGAGGAAAACCTGGTAATCTTTATTGGATTTCTTCTTATAAAAAAACTTGGTTTTATGAAATTGCTCAATGGCTTGAAGAATTGACTAATTGTAAAATAAAATACGTAGATCCTCCCTCGTATACAAGTAAAGTGGATGTAGGGAATTTTCTAGTTGATAATTCTAAATTAAAATCATTAGGTTGGGATTTGAAAATATCTGTAAAAGATGGAATCAAATACACATTAGACTATTTCAAACAAAATTCATTATAACGTTTCTAACTGATTTCTTTATTCTAAATAGCTTCTACAGTTTCAGTTGCTCTTTAGCTGTGACAAATTTAAAATCCTCAAGTATATTTTCAAACTTTTTTAGCGCACCTTTGAGATTATGATAATAATGCCACCCATATTCCTTTATTCTAGGCATTTTTGGATCTAAATCCTTTGGATGAATATAAAAAATAAATGAATTGTTGTTTTTATTTATTTTATTTAATCCATATTTGATATATGAATAAGGAAAAAACCGCAAATGAAATCCGCCTGCAATTGGAATATTTCCTATTATAGGAATTCTATGTGTTGCCAATGGTATTTCACTTAAATTACTTTTTTCATCTTCAACTATAGGATTTATGATATTTGGTTTGTAGATAAATCGTGGCGCATTTGGTACTCCGTATAAAGGAGTTCTTACTGGAAAAATACTAGAATCATATCTTAAATATTTTGATAAAATTTTTATTGCCCAAAATGAATTTTTTGTAATTGAAAAATACGGAGCTCTAAAACCTATTACTTTTTTGGTAGTTATGTTTTCAAGCGTATCTAGTGATTTTTTAAGGTCTTTTTCAAATTCTTCTTGGGTTGACTTTCTTATGTCTATATGGGCATAACTATGGCTGGCAATCTCATGTCCCTTTCTATCAATCTCCTTAATCAATTCAGGAAATAATTCTGCGATATATCCAACCACAAAAAATGTTGCTTTTACATCATGTTTAGCAAATAAATCTAAAATCAAACTAGTGTTTTCAACCACTCTGCTTTCGTACTTTGACCATTCCGAAAATGGCAAATCACAGTAATAATCCTCCAAGTCAACTGACATGATGTTTGTCTGCATAATGTTGTATTGTGTTATTGAATATAATAACTAAAAAAGTCATAACTATTCAAAAAACATAGATATACAGTTTATCATAAATTACAAGGACATAATGCTAAAAATTGCGTGCATCCCAGCATATAATGAAGAAAAACCTATTGCTGATATAATTAAAAGGTCATTAAATTACGTTGATCGTGTTGTAGTATGTGATGATGGTTCAAACGATTCAACTTCCAAAAATGCAACTGATGCTGGTGCTATAGTCATAAAACATGAAAAAAACATGGGAAAAGGAGCTGCATTAAAGTCTCTTTTTGATTACGCACGCAATGCGAATGCAGACGTTATGGTAACAATTGATGGTGATGGGCAATTTCTTCCTGAAGAAATGAATAAACTAATTGATCCGATCATCGAAAAAAACTTTGATATTGTATTAGGTAACCGATTTCAAACTAAAAAAGAAATGCCATCATATAGAAAAGTTGGAAACATGATGTTTGATAAAATTACACAATTGGCTTCTGATCTTCCGTTTAATGATACACAAAGTGGTTACAGATCTTATTCAAAAAATGCAATCCAGAAGATTAAATTCATGACAAATGGATTTGGTGTTGATTCTGAAATATTAATTGACGCTGTTCAAAAAAATCTAAAAATAGTAGAAGAAAATATCACAGTAATTTACAACACTGGAGGAAAAACTTCTACAAAAGATCCTGTGTCCCATTCTGTTAGTGTATTGACATCACTAATTGAATTAATTGCAATCAGACATCCTTTACGATATCTTGGAATCCCTGGATTTATTTTACTGGTTATAGGTATTGTTTATTCATTTATAGTAATTTCAATTTTTAATGACACCCGTGTGTTCTCTGTTCCTTCCACATTGGTAGCTTTAGGATCTTTGGTAGTTGGATTGATGTTGTTGTTAATGTCTGCTGTATTATTTAGTATTTCAAGAATGGCAAGAAGAACTTCTTGATATTATATTTTTTTAACTACTCTTCCTGGATTTCCAACTACAACACAGTTATCTGGAATATCTTCTGATACTACACTACCTACAGATATTATAGAATTCTGACCTATTGTTACACCTGCAGTGATGATCGCCCCTGGACTGATAACTGCACCTTGTTTGATAGTTACATTTTCCACTTTTCTTGGATATGCTGTATTTTTTAAAAGCAAATTTGCAGTTGGATTGATATGAGCAAATATCATCGCATTATGACTGATTGTCACATTATCTTCAATATTGACTAGATGCGGATAAAGCAAATCAATTAAAACGTAAGATGAAAAATGACAATTTTTTCCAATTTTGACTCCTCTTTTACGTTGCATAGATATGGAAAAATCTGAGAGGGGAGAATTGTATGCTAGTGAATGTAAAATCCACGATTTCATGAATTTCATACGTAATTTCATCTTCCCACTTTTTCCTGATAATTTGTAATAATCCATCAATTCTTGCTCATTTACAGAAAATGCATCATCTTTCATCAATTCTTTATCTCCTATCGGAATCTATAATCTTTGGGCAAAAAAACTTGATTAAAATGATTACAATTAAAGTTCTGCGAAATGTTTATTGTAAGATTTTTAGATAAAAAATTATGAATTCTGAACAAAACCTTCCAAACTACATTAGTCAGGCAAGATTATTGGACCCGTCTAAATATGGCAATAAAATACGAGTTGCAATTCTCAGTAATTTTACTTTAAATGGTCTATCTGAAATAATTCAAGTTAAATGCTCTGAAATCAATATAGGATGTTTTTCATATATTTCAGATTATAATCAATATAATCAAAACATACTAAATGATTCTAGTAAACTTTATGCATTCTCACCTGATGTGACTTTTTTGATATTAGACATACGAAGTATTCTCGGTGATGCATTTTATTTTCCGTATTCGTTAGACTCATCTCAGAGAAATGATCTAATTACAAAAATTACTAATGACTTGAAAAATCTTATAACATCGTTTACCGATAAAACAAAATCTAAACTAATAATTTCTAATTTTATCATTCCCACGTATTCTTCATATGGAATACTTGACTCTAAAATGGAGCATGGATTAAAAAATATTGTAAATGAAATTAATAATAATCTAGAAAATTTTATAAAAACACAATATTCTGTTTACTTGTTTGATCTAAACGGATTCATTACTAAACATGGTGAGAATAACGTATTTGATTACCACAAATATTTTTTTGGTGATATTAGAATATCTTTTGACTATTTACCATATCTTGCAAATGATTTTCTAAGTTACATCAAAGCATTTCTTGGATTAAGTAAAAAATGCATAGTGCTTGATCTTGATAATACTTTATGGGGAGGTATTGTTGGCGAAGATGGATATGATGGAATTAATCTTGGACCTACACCACCTGGTAACGCATTTGTAGAATTTCAGAAAAGACTATTAGCACTTCAGCAAAGAGGAATTATTCTTGCAATAAATAGTAAAAATAACCCAGATGATGCAATGCAAGTTATACGAAATCACCCGTACATGATACTACGTGAAAATCATTTTGCATCAATGAGGATTAATTGGACAGATAAGGTCACAAACATGAAAGATATTGCATCTGAACTAAATATTGGACTTGATAGTATGGTCTTTTTTGACGATGATCCTATGAATCGAGAACTCATTCATACACATTTTCCACAAATTCTTACTGTAGATATTGGTAATGATCCAGCTAACTATGCTCAAATTCTAATAAATCTGAATGACTTTGATCTCTTACAAATAACCGAAGATGATGCCAAGCGTGGTAGTATGTATCTGGAAGAAAAAAACAGAAAAATCTTGATGGAGTCTACAAACCTTGATGATTTTCTAAAGCAACTTGAAATAAAAGTTGAAATAAAAAAAGTAGATCAATTTTCACTTCCACGAATCTCTCAGCTTTCTCTAAAAACTAACCAGTTTAATCTTACTACAAAACGATATCAAGAGGAAGATATTAGGAATTTTTCTCAAGACAAAAAAATGTTAGTATGTGGAGCTCAAGTCAAAGACAAATTTGGAGACAATGGAATAACAGGAGTTTACATAATAAAAAAGAATGATCCTGAAGAATGGTTCATCGATACATTTCTTTTGAGTTGTAGGGTTATTGGAAGAGGAATTGACGATGCAATGATGGCAAATATTCTAAAACAAGCAAAACAAGAAGGTGTAAAGAAAGTAAAAGCACAATTTATTCCCACTCAAAAGAATCAACCTATTTCTGACTTTTTACCTTCTTATGGGTTTAAGCTAGAAGGTGATTACTGGGTTTTCTCATTAGAAAATGAAATTAAAATTCCAGATCACATTGAGGTTACATCAGCATGACATCAAAATTATACGAACTTGTATCGCAAATCATGCATGTGCCAATTTCAGAAATAAAAGATGATTCTGGTCCACAATCAATTGAAACATGGGATTCCTTTAACCTATATCTACTACTTAATGAAATTGAAAATGAATTTAAGATCAGATTTACTCTTGATGAATCTTTGAGTATAAAAAATGTGAGTGATTTTAAAAAACACTTAAAAAATCATGGCATAATTTTAAATGATTAATGTTAAAACCAAATATTGTTGAAGCTTCATCATATTGGAATAGTTGTATCAAAAATATCAAATTCATTTCCCGAATTAACCAAGTATATTAAATTCGAAAAAACTACGATTCCAATTTTTATTACTTCTCAAAAAGTTAATGTATGTTTTTTAAAAATTGGAGAATTCAACTTGGAGCTTATAGAACCTGTGGGTGAAGACTCACCAGTAGCAACTTTTGCAAATAAAGGAGGAGGGTTTCATCATCTATGCTTTGAGGTAAAAAACATACGTGAAAAACTAGACGAATTTGTCAAAAATGGTGCTAGAATTATAGTTGAGCCTGTAATTGGCTTTGAAGGTCGGTTAACTGCATTTGTTTTGTTAAACATGAAAGATACAAAAATAAATCTTGTAGAACTTGCAGAAGAAGAACCTGTAAAATCTTAGCATATTGGTCATTATAAAATGATTATTGATAATCTAAACCTGGGAATTGATATTGTCGAAGTAAAAAGATTTCAAAAAATTCCATATGATAAAAATAAGAAATTCTATAATAAAATATTTAATAAATCTGAGATAAATTACTGCTTAAAATTCAAAGATTCTTATCGCCATTTTGCAGGTAAATTTGCAATCAAGGAAGCAACCAAAAAATCTCTTTCTAAAAAAATTAGTTTTCTTCAAATTGAGACATCACATATTAAAAATAAACCTGTTGTAAAAATTAAAGATAATGCAGACTATTCGTTTTTAGTTTCTTTATCACATGAAAAAACTATGGCAGTTGCAGTTGTGTTATCTGAAAGATCAACCGTTAAATGAATTTCCTTGTAATCTTTGCCAAGGACTCGATGTATCTGTTAAATATTTCATTATTTCTTTCTCCGATTACTTTTTCTGGCACATATATCCTATCTTGAAAGTTTTTTATTATTTCTTTATCTGAAATAGTTCTGCTTTTTTGAATTTCAGAATATCTTTTTTTAATTTGTTGCCCGTTTTTTATAATATCTATATACCCATTAATTTTTTGGCGAAACATTCGTTTCTTCAAATAAAATAAAATAACTGCACATTCTGTTAGAAATAGAGATGGTAGCATTTTAAACAATGTTGAATGAGAGTAATGTGTAAAAAGACAATAAAGACGATTTCTCTCCAATAAATAAAATTTGTAATTACTCCATTTGAAGCTAAATCCTTCTGGTGGATGATATACAATTGATTTTGGTATGTAGTGTGATTTTATTCCTAAAAGTAAAGCCCTCCAACCCAAATCCATGTCATCTAAATATGCAAATAAAAAAGAATCAAACATGCCTATTTTTTTCATTACATTAATGTGTGTAAACAAACATGTTCCTGATGCAAAACCTACTATTTCGTGTTTTTCAAACTGCTTTGTATCTATCTGGCCTTTTCCACGTGAATAACCAAAGCCAAATATCTGAATCATGTTCCCTGAACTCATCAAAACATTATGATCTGTGGTGGTAAGGAACTTTGGCTGATACAATCCCTCCCCATACATTTCATATCCTTGAATTAATCCATCTAGCCAGTCTGGATCAACTAGAGTATCTGGGTTTAAAATAACAATATACGTTCCTTTAGCTATTCTTATTCCAATATTATTGCCTTCACAATAACCTAAATTCTCTTTATTTTCTATTAGATTAATCATGGGAAATTTTTCTTTACATCTACTGTGACTATTATCTTTAGATGCATTATCAACTACTAAAATTTCATAATTGTTGTATCTAGTATTTAGTATGGATTCAACACATTCTAGTAAAAGATCACCTGCGTTGTAATTTAAAATTATTATGCTGACAAGCGGTGCTGACTTTGTTTTTTCCATATCAAAGATGTAAATAATAAACAATGATAATGTTAATTATCAATAAAATTAGTGATAACAATGTATGATTAGCTCACATAATCTAGTTTACAAATCAAAATTACTAGGTAAAATACTTGGATATTTTGTATCTATGTTTCAATTCCGCTTACTCTCATTCTATGGAGAAAATGATGTTGCATCTTTGATAAAATCTATAAAAAATGATATTGACTTTGCATTTTTTCCTTATGAAGCATTTGTAATACACTCCATTGCTACATCTCAAAGCAAAATCTCAGGTGATATGGCTGAAGTCGGAGTATATCAGGGAGGTTCAGCTAAAATCATCTGTGAAGTGAAAGGTAATAACAAACTCCATCTATTTGATACATTTGAAGGATTGCCAAAAATTTCAGACAAAGACACACATTTTGGAATAAAATATTGGACTGATAAACAATTCAGTAATACCGATATAGAATCAGTACGAAAATACCTAAAAGACTATGAAGATGTGTCTTTTTACAAAGGAAAATTTCCTGATACTTCTGTTCCTGTTACTGATTCTAAATTTTCTTTTGTACATCTAGATGTTGATCTGTATGAAAGCACTACCGAATGCTTGAAATTCTTTTACCCTCGATTAGTAAAAGGAGGAATAATTCTTACGCATGATTATCATACAAACGGAGTTCACTCTGCATTTACGGAATTCTTTCAAGGGAAGAACATTCCAATTATCCCAATTAATGGCTCTCAATGTATGATTGTTAAAACAGAATAATCTAGAGAATAATTCTTGTTCCTTCACCTAATAAGAATACTTTATCATCTGTATTTTGATTAGTTGTTAATTCAGAATTAAATGCAATTATACTGTTTCTAATCTTAATATCACATGTAATATTGCATTCCGACATAACTATGGATTCTGCAATATCGCATCTTAGATTTGAATTATCTCCAATACTTGTATTTGGACCTATTTTTGAACCTGATTCGATTACACAATTTTTTCCAATAATTGTTGGACCATTAATAACAACATTGCTTTTGATAATTGTATTTTCTCCAATCATTACGTTTCCATTAATTTTTACATCTTTTTCTTTAATTCCATTAAAGTACGGCTTTGTTTTATCCAGTATTGTCATATTTGCATGAATAATATCTTCTGGAGTACCTGTGTCTTTCCAGTAATCAGTTATAACATTGTATGTGATCTTGTGATTTTGTAACAAAATATCAAGTGCATCAGTTATCTCAAGCTCATTTCTCCAAGACGGTTTAAGATTATCAATTATATCAAAAATAATTGGTGTTAGAAAATAGATCCCAGTAACTGCAAGATTTGTTGGAGGATCTTTTGGTTTTTCCATAATTTTTTTAATTATCCCATTTTGCACGTCTGCTATTCCAAATCGTGAAGGATTATCTACCTCACATAACAAAATCATTGCTTTTGCATCCGATTTTTCAAACTCATCTGCAAAATCACTAATTCTTCTTTGGATTATATTGTCTCCTAAAAAAACTAAAAATTTCTCATTTCCAATAAAGTCTTTACACAAACGTATTGCATGAGCTATACCTCGCGGAGAATCTTGCTCAACATACGTAATTTTTACTCCAAATTTTTTTCCATCTTCGTAGTATTCTTTGACTTTATTGGAACCCACTCCACCAATTATTATGGCAATATCTGTAATTCCTGTATCTTTTATAGATTCAAGACAATATTGTGACATTGGTTTGTTGGCAATGGGAAGTAATTGTTTTGGTCCTGTATGTGTAAGTGGTCTTAATCTTGTCCCATGTCCTGCATGAAGAATTATTCCTTTCATTTTGTGCCTGATTTCCACGGTATTGGAGCCAATGTTTTAGAATTTACTTTTTTTAATAGGTTTTTGTTGGAAAGATACCAATTAACTGTCTGCTCTAAGGCATCATCAAATCCAAATTCTGTCTTCCATTTTAGCTGTTTTCTGATTTTTGAAGAATCTAAACTATAACGTAAGTCATGTCCTGGACGATCTTCTGTATGATAAAATAAATCTGAAGGTTTTCCTAAAATTTTTAAAATCTTTTTAACTATTGTGATATTGTCCATCTCATTATTTGCAGATATGTTATACGATTCACCCCACTTTCCGCTTTTGTAAATCTCTATAATTGCATTACAATGATCTTTTACATAAATCCAATCTCGCACTGCTTTGCCTGAACCATAAATTGGAATCTTTTGATCATTTTTTGCAAATAAAATTATTCTAGGAATTAACTTTTCAGTATGTTGTCTTGGGCCAAAATTATTTGTACATCTTGTAACTATTGCTTCAATTCCATAAGTCTTGACGTACGAATTTACAAGCAATTCTGCTGATGCCTTTGAAGAAGAATATGGGCTGGAAGGATTCAAATGGGATTCTTCAGATGCACTTCCTTTGTTTATACTACCAAATACTTCGTCAGTTGAAATCTGGATTAACTTTTTTTTATATTTTCTTACTGATTCTAAAATAGTAAACATCCCTACTATGTTTGATTTTATAAAATTCTTTGGTGATAAAATACTTCTATCAACATGTGATTCAGCTGCAAAATTAAACACAATATCAACTTTTGAAATTAGTTTGTCAATTAATAATTGATTTGTTATGTTTCCTTTTACAAACTTGTATTTTCTATTTTTTTTAATATCTTTAAGATTATTGTGTGAAGAACCTTCAATCTCAGCATCTATGTTAATTATTTCATAATTAGGAAATCTTAATAATATATCTAAAATAAAGTTACTTCCTATAAATCCCAATCCTCCTGTTACTAATAATTTCATATTAAATGAAAATTCTTTAATCCATCTTATAACATTTGACAGGTATTATCAAATCTACATATCCCAATTTATCAATATTTTAATAATTAGTAATATTTGGAATCATATGGAAACTTCATGGTCACATAATCTAGAAAAACATGAAACAAAAAGTGTCATTGATAGTCATGTAAATGGTTCTCTAACGGTAATTTGGAGAGATTGGGATGAAATCATAAAAAACCATCCAAAAATGGTCTATGTAAGCTCAGTTAATCCAGGAGAAATAAAAGGACCTCACTTGCATACAAAGCGAAATAGCTATTTTGTATGTATACATGGTAAAGTTGTTTTTGTTATAAAAGATGAACAAGGAAATTATAAAGAAATTGAATCTAGCGAAGAAAATCCAGTTTTAGTATATGTGCCAAAAAATATTCCATCTGCACATATTAACATAAGTGATGATGTTTCACGAGTTCTTGCTCTGGCTGACATTGCATGGAGACCTAATGATAATGAAATGAAAAATGTCTCATTTGATGATTATAATTGGAATAAATGGAAATAATATTTCAAATGTTTTTATTTTATAATTAAAGTAGTTTTTCTTTTAATATTATATCTTTTAATTCTTGTTTGTTTATCAATTCAACTTTGTCTGATGAATATGGTTCAGTAAATTTGACTTTTTTTAGATTACGTGATTTTACATCTGATAATGTCTCAACACCAGGACTTCTTATGATGTAATCGTCTTTTGATTCAAATGTATATGCAATTTCATCTTTATTTATCAAAGTTTCATGAAATTTTTCGCCCGGTCTAACAGGAATCTTTTGAACTTGAATTTTTTTTCCAATTATTTCAATAATTGCATTCTTTAACTCATCAACTGTATATGCTTTGAGTTTTGGTATGAATACCTCTCCATCCTTTCCATTTTTAATTGCTCTAAAAATTAGATCTAGAGCTTGTTTCATGGTAATGTTAAATCTAGTCATTCTTGGATCTGTAATGGTGATCTTTCCGTCCTTTTGTATTTGTTCAATAAATTTAGGAGCTACTGATCCTCTGCTGCCCAAAACATTTCCATATCTTACACAAAGAAAATCTGTTTTATGTGCACCTTTGTAAAAATTTGCTGCAGTAAACATCCTTTCCATTAATAATTTTGTTGCACCATAGGTGTTTAGTGGAGAAACTGCCTTATCAGTACCTATAGCAAGAGCCATTTTTACTTCATTATCTAAACATGATTCAATTACATTTTGTGTACCAATAACATTTGTTTTGATTGCTTCAAAAGGATTGTACTCAGCAACAGGGACATGTTTTAATGCAGCAGTATGAAAAACAACATCTATGCCTTCCATTGCTCTAGATAATCTATCTTTGTCTCTTACATCTCCAATGAGAAATCTAAGTCGTTTATCCCGAATTTTCTCCTGCATTTGGGTTTGTTTCCATTCATCACGACTGTAAATTCTTACTACACCCACATTCTCTTTTAATAGTCTGTGAGTTAATGCCGTACCTAACGAACCTGTACCTCCTGTTATGAGAATTTTTTTACCTTGTAACATTTTTCTCCCTTGCTCTATGATGGAATTTCATAATTATTATTTATCATGAATTATGACGTTATTAATAAATAATCAAATTATTCACTATGACTGAGCTTGTTTGGTGGAGTCATTAATTTTTCTTGATAGTTTAAACGATTTAGACTCTAATAAAAACAAAATTTTGAATTTTAAAAATCAGAAAATCATCTCATTTGATTATGATGTACATAATTATCTTGATACAGAAAAAATATCACATACTAATTCAGATGAATATTTGTCAAAAAATGAAAGAATAGAATTGTATGATAAAGCAATTTCTTTATCTAATTGGCATGATAAAAATCCAACCTTTGAAGAATTAAAATTTGAAGGAATTAATTTATTAAGTTTGATTGACGCTGGAGAATTTCATCAGTTCATTCTTGAAAAGCTAATTAAATTTATGACTATGATAAGAATCATTCAAAAAGAAAATCCAAAAAGAATTTTTTTACCAACTAATTTTTTGAATGCACTTTCATCAACTACTAATAAAAAAAATATCAAATTAATCGAACTCAAAACAACTTCACGTGATATTTTTTACTGGAATAAAATTACTTTTAAATTTAATTTTCTTTCTAGAACCTTTTCTATTAGTTTATCTCGTAATAGATATAATTTGATTAAAAACTATGCTGAAAATTTTTTTAAATTTATTATAAAATCAAACGACATAGATTTTAAAAAAAATCATTGTTGTTTTTAGAGTTTGATGTTGGTAAATATTCTGAAATACTAAAAAATCTTCAAGATTATGATGGACAAATTTTACTTCTTAATAGACGACGCCCTGCATTTTATAATGTTAATACAATACATTTGTTGCAAAAATTAAATTGTAAAATTTTAAACACAAAAAATATCACAAATTCTGATTCAAAATTAATTGAAAAATTGAGTGAAAAATATATTAAAATTATTACTACTATCTGGGAGAATGACTCTATTTTTGATGAAATATTTTCATTAGAAGGTTTTTCATATTGGGGTTTTATAAAAACTCCACTTTTAGAATCTTATAAAAATAGAATGAATGAATATGTTAGAACTATTTTTGCTTCAAAAATAATAATAAATAATTTTGATATTCGATGTATTGTTTCTCTTAACGTTGTTGGGGAAACTGAAAAAATTGTACTTGGTGTTAATAAAAACAAAATAAATTCAATCCTGTTAGAACATGCATATGCAAATTATGTTCCAGAAATTTCTAGATATGATATTTTTAGTATGTATTCTTTGTTTAAAGATAAAATTGCTGTTTGGGGTGACACACAAAAACAATATTTAATTAAACAACACAACTTAGATGAAAAACGAATCTTGAACGTTGGTAGTCCAAGACATGACATATTTTTTATGAAGGAAAAATCTAAACAAAAACAAAGAATTTTATTATTAACAATTCATCCGATATCCAATATTTCCGGGCAATCTACTGTAGATCTTTACATTAAGTTTGAAAAACTAATCATCAATTTTTGTAAAATTATAAAAAAAATTCCTAATTTACAACTGATTGTAAAATTACATCCAAGTCAGATACCTCATAACGTGCAAATATTAAATTTATTTAAGAAAATAGATTCAAAAATCCCTGTATTTCTAAATAAATCTATACTGGATTTGCTTTTAGAATGTGATACTTTAGTAAACATATCTCCTGAAGGCTATGATCCATCCACTGTAATGATGGAGGCGTTAATACTTAAAATCCCAGTAATGAATGTAATATTAGATAATTCACTATATGATTTTCAATATGTAAAGGACAATGCAATTTTAAATGTATTAGACCCTCTTGAAATTGAAAAAAATTTACATGGTATTTTATTTGATGAATCAATACGAAATAATTTAATCAAAAATGGACAAAAACATATTGACAATTATTTGGTAAATCATGGTACTGCTTCTATTTTTTTTACTAATATTCTAAAATCATTTTAGAATGTAAACGTTTATTGATTATGAAATAATTTTAATTTTCTTTCATTTCTTTAACTGCATCCCAATATGTGTTGTACCATTCATCCTTTGAATTTTTTATCCACATAGGCCCTCTGAATCTTTCTGTCACTTCCCAAAAACTTTTCAAATCAATTCCTATATAATCACAGAATTTCTTTATGTAGACCTCTGAGCATTTTCCATCATATTTTCTTACTAGTTCTAATGCCTCTTGTCTTGTAATTCTGTTTTCTCTTAAATCGTAACAGGCTGAATCCATACATTGACCAAATCCAAATTTTATGTATTTCAACAATTGATTTACTTGAGTAAGATCCGTATCTAACTGTGCAAAAGGAACATACGTTCCAATAGACAAAAAATCAAAGTCTTCTGGTCTCCATTTTAATCCATGTTTTCTTGAAAATTCTGCATTTCCTCTCTGTGACCATCTTTTAAGATAATATTGCAACCATATGCCCTTTGTATTTTTTTCTTCTAATTTTTTTCGATCATAATGAAATAAATAAAGATCTTTTTCTTCAACTCCTTCAACTTCAAGATATTCTTTCCATCCCGATGAGAGAGTTTGTAACTCATCTGCCTTGAGAGCATTTGAGTCTGTACCGACTCCAGTGAGTCGTGTTCCTAATGTTAGTCCTGGATTTTCTCCTTGAATAATTAATGGAATATCAAATTTTTCTGCAATAATATATGTCGAAGAATATAATGAATACTCTGTAATTTTTACTGGATTGAGATATTTGTAAAAGTCTCTTTTGATGAGTTTCTTTATAACTTTTGGATTTGGTCTTAATGATATAACATCAAAACCTAATTCTTTTAAATTTTCAATATTGTGTTTTCCAATCTCTGTAATTCCAGCAGGTTCGGAATTGACTAACAATGGTCTTAAACCTAATTCATCTCTAGCAACTATGGCTTGTAAAGTGCTGTCTTTGCCTCCACTAACTCCTATGGCACAATCATAATTGCTTTTTGTAATGTTTTTTGCCCAAGATGCAATTTCCTTTAATTCTTTTATTCGCAAATCCCAATCTATCTTTTCTTTTTCTTTTTCCCAAACACAAGCACCACATACTCCATTTTCATCAAAATATATGCCTGGCCTAGTATCCGGCTGGATGCATTTCTTACAAATTTTCATTACATGTTAATCCACCTGATAATGATATTTTATGTTATCTGGAAATGCTTAATCTAATTTTAAATTAGATTCATGCTAAATTAATTCCAAAAATTGATTAAGTATCATACATTTCAATTCACAATGAATGTCAAGTTTGATGTCTTAAATGATCCATCGCATATTTTTGTAATTGCAGAAGCTGGTTCTAATTGGAAATGTGGTACTTTTGATGATGACTTAAAACAAGCAAAAAACTTGATAAAAACAGCTGCTAAAGCTGGAGCTGACGCTATCAAATTTCAAACATATAGACCTGAAACAACATATGTCTCAAATCCTGGAAAAAGTAATTACTTATCTAAATCTGGTTATGAAAAAAATATAGAAGATATATTCGATGAACACTCTATGCCATATGAAATGATTCCTGAACTAGAAAAATCATGTAACGATGAAAATATTTTGTTTATGTCAACTCCATTTTCCATACAAGATGCTAGATCGATAGATCCTTACACAACAATACATAAAATTGCCTCATTTGAAATAAATCATGTTAGATTAATAGAATTCTTAGCTAAAACTGGGAAACCTATTCTTGTTTCAACAGGGGCAAGTACTTATGAAGAGATTGATTTTTGTGTTAACCTAATAAAAAAATTTGGAAATAATAACATTGTCTTGCTTCAATGCACATCAAAATACCCATGTCCAATAGAATCCTTGAATCTTTCTGTCATTCCAAAAATGAAATCACGTTATAAAATTCCAATTGGATTCTCTGATCATAGTATTAATCCTATGGTTGCACCTGTATTGGCTGTAGGTCTAGGTGCCACAGTAATAGAGAAACACTTTACTCTGGACAAAAATTCACCTGGACCGGATCATTCTTTTGCATTAAATCCAGAAGAATTAAAGTCAATGATTAATTCTATCCGACAAGCGGAACTTGCATATGGTACTGGACAAAAACAAATACTTGAAGATGAAAAAGAGTTAAGACAATTTGCTACTCGTTCAATTCAAGCCACAACCAATATTTCTAAAGGAGACATTTTACATGAAGGAAAAAATTTTGATATTCTTAGACCTGGAAATAGAATAAGGGGATTAGAAGCTCGATTTCTTGATACTGTAAATGGGAAAAAAGCAACAAAATATATCGAAAAAGGCGATGGAATTACAGAGTTTGAGTAACAACAACTTAGTTATTTAGAAAATTTATTAGTTAATTTTATTATTTTATCTATATCATCATCTGTTAAGTTAGGATGAATTGGCAAACTAACAATATTTTTTGTAATTTTTTCAGTAATAGGTAATTTTGATTTAGAATTATAAAATTTCATTTTATGGATTGGTAAATAATGAATGCCTATCTCAATTTTATTTTGTTGCATTTTTTTTATAAAATTATCACGATTATTTACAGTAATCCAAAATATGTGATATGAACAGTTTCTATTAAAAGGAATTTTTTGTTCTACGTGCAATTCTTTTGAGTATCTACATGCAATTTCTTTTCTCTTAGAATTTGTTTTATCCAATTTTTTTAATTGTTCAATACCTATAGCGGCCGAAAATTCATTCATGTAATAGTTCCATCCAATATCTTTAACGTCATATTTGGAACCTTTTCTATTTGATATACCCATCCATCTTTTTGACTTTAAATCTTCGGTAAATCCTCTTTCATTTTTATCATTCAAAGTTATAGCTCCGCCTGAAGGCATTGCTAAATTTTTAACAGGATGAAAACTAAAACATACAGCGTTTCCATGACTTCCAATTTTTTTATTTTTATATGAAGCACCAGCTGCATGAGCTGCGTCTTCAATAATTTCAAGATTAAATTTTCCTCTCAATTCTATTATTTCATCTAAATCACATGGAAAACCAGCAAAATGAACAGGTAAAATCATGGCAGTTTTCTTTGTAATTGACTTTTTAATCATTTCAGGATCAATACATAACGTATCTGGTTTTACATCCACAAAAATTGGAATTCCACCATTGTAAATTATTGCATGCGCAGTAGAAACAAAAGAAAGTGATGGTAAAATTACTTCCTTATTTTTAATATTAAAGAGTGATAATGCTAAATGAAGAGCTGCAGTACCACTATTTACTGAAATACATCTTGATGCCTTAGTGTATTTTCTAAATTTCTCTTCAAATTCTAAAACTTTACCAATTCCAGTACCAGAAGCCCAAAAATGACTATGAAGTACTTTTTTAATTGCATTTTCTTCATTATTATCAACAGATGGATCAAATAATTTTATTTTTTAATCATTTTTGTTTTTTCTCTTTATAGATAATTCATATGTATACTGTAATAAATTGAATCCATTATTTTTTAAAAATAGGATCATTCTTTTATTTTTTGGATTAATATTAACTAAATATCTATTTCTTGGATGCTTTCGAAACAATTTATTTAGAATTGTTTTTTCAATTTGTAAATTTTGAAATTCATTTTTAATATGAAGACCTATTTCATTTATACTCGTCAAATAAACTGTTCCAATTTTTAAATTGCTAAAATAAATTACATACCAATATGAATAAGGATCTGATTCTATGAATTTTCTATGTTGTAAAAGCGTAGGCATTTTTTTATGTGATATATTGTTATTTGGATTACGTTGCTCAAGAATTCTATAAAGAAAATCAGTATCTAAAACTGTCACTTTTTTAAATCTAATATTTTTTAAATCCATCTTGAATGCCCTCTCGTTTACATTCATAATATTTTACATAGATTAAGAAATATAGACGTGATGGTAATTTAATATATGAAAACTATCGTAGGCTTTCTTTCGCGACCTCATGGTTTCAACGTACTAAATTCTCTTGTGACATCTTCAAATTATAAACTATTACAAGTATACACACATAAACTCAATCCAAAATCGCAAGATCCATCAAGATCAGAAAGATCTGATTATCATTTATTTGTAAAAATGTGTAAAAAATATAACATACCACTTATACCCATTGACTCAAAAAACCATGAATTTGATGATTTTCCAGAATGTGACTTTATAATTGAAGTATCTTGGAGATATCTCATTCCAAAAAATATTTTAAAAAAAGCTAATATTGCATCATTCGGAATTCATAGAGGAAAACTTCCTGAATACGCTGGGTCTGAACCAATAAAACAGGCCTTTAATCATAACGAAAATGAAATTGTTTTATCAGCACATGATCTAAATGCCGCAATTGATCAAGGAGAAGTTTTTGAAACAATTTCACATCCTATAACCTATGACAACTCTATTTCAATTATTGATAATATACAAAAAATTCGTGACGAGATTACTCCTAAATTCTCTATTTTAGCATTTAAAACTCTTTTAAAGTTAGATCAAAAATAAAACATGATTTTTATATAAACACTATCCAATATCTTAAATTAATTTTATGATGTTTGAATATTTTTTAAAAATTACTTTGTAACTATTTCATTATATAAAATCAATTGATAATTTGATGTGCTTTATACTCGCTCTTTCTTAGATCTAATACTTTTCATCTTTTTTTAAGGATGACAGATATCCATCATGTTTCACATTCTTATTAATTTCAAATATTTCTGTTCTTTTTTTGTATAATTCAATTATGTCTTGAATCAAAATAGGTCTTGTAGGAATATTTTTTATTATTTCTCTTACTAATTTAAGATCTTCAATTCTATCAATAGTATATCTAAGATAAGAAAGATCTTCTTGATTTTCTTTATTGATTAGAATAAATTCATTTTGTGGATTGTAAATAAAAGGTGTCACATGTTCTCTTTCAGAAGGCTTCTTTGCATTTTTCCATGCATTCTCAAGGCTTTTAAAAGAAAAAACTTCTACCTCGGTCCCATAAGGATATGTTCTATGTAACGTATTTGATACATAATCACATTTGTTGTTTTCATACTCATCAATTACTAAGTCAATAATATTTGGATCAATTAATGGATTATCTGCTGTAACTCTCACAATGTTGTCTATAGAAAATTTTTTTGCACATTGATAATACCTATCTAATACATCTTCAGAAGATCCTCTAAAGAATTCAATTTTTTGTGAAGATAAATTCCTACAAATGACATCATCTTCAATTAGATCAGTTGTGGCAACTACTATTTTTTTAATTTTTTTAGAGAATTTTACCTGATTTATTACATAGTTAAGAACAACATTAGTACTGTCGATTTTTTCCATTACTTTTCCTGGTAACCGAGTTGAACCCATTCGTGCTTGAATTATACAACCAATCATTTTCATTATTCATCTATCTTTGGCATGAAAATACTTTTACATATTATTAATAATCAATTTTTATTATATTATTTTTGTAAATCTATGTGTCTTAGACTGTCCTAAATCATATAATAATTGTTTCAAGTAAAATACAGTCAATCCTGTCTATCATAAATTAATTTTCTGAAAATATTTCAAAACTTAGAATTGATCTTATTTTTTACAAAATCTTTTACTATTTTTAAAAAAGTCAAAAAATTTAATCTTGTAAATACATCAATATTTCTTAAAATGATTTTCATTCCAAGATGAGTAATACACCATTTCATAAAAAACGTATTAGGCGAAGTCATTTTACCCATATCGCTATCTGGCTGAGAAATTCTATTGAAAATATTTGTAGAAGAAATACCTTCATCAAAAAACTTTAACAATATTTCATCTAACACGTTGATATCCCCATATCTTAAAACATTTAGAACTAATGCTGAATCCCATGTACCCAAGGATTCTGTAACAAGTGATTTTCTTAATTCATCTTTTCTAAAAACTGAATAAATTAAATTTGCTGAAGGTTTTTTTAGAAACGCTCTTATTTTTTCTCCATACGTTCCAATCATAGAATCAAGCTGTATAAAATCAATTTTGTTTTTATTATCCAACGAATAGTATTCTATCTTTGAGATACTGCCAACAAGATCTGGTTTTAATTTTAATTGTTCTATATTTTTTTCCAAAAATGTAGGTTCCATTATATCGTCTACTGCAGTCCAAACAAAAAATTTATTTTGTGATACTTCTAATGATGAATAAAAATTTCTTTTTGCACCAATATTTTTTTGATGATGAATAATTTTTATTCTTTGATCTTTTTCAGCAAATTCTTCACATATTTTTATTGTTCTATCTGTAGAACAATTATCAGTAATAAAAATTTCAAAGTCATCAAATGTTTGTAATAATAACGATTCAATTTTTTTTTAATAAATTGCTCTCCATTATACACCGGTAAACCTATTCCTAAAATTGGAATTTTTTGACTAACCATATTATAGTAAAAAATTTCTTTGCATGTCTATTAATCCATCTTTTATTCCCAAAAATAAAATTCCTGTCTTTTTACATGTTTTTTCATTATTTAATTTGACATTGGATCGTTTTGCAGCCAAACCTAGTTCTTTTGAATTAATGGGTTGAATCATTTCTTTTTTTAAACAAAAAATCTCAGCTGTTAATATTGCCAAATCATACCTATTAATAAAATCAGGACCAGTAAGATGAAAAATTCCAGTTTCATTGATTTGAATTAATTTTGCTGTGGATTTTACAATATCTGGCACATAAGTTGGCGTATTTAACCAATCTGCTATTTCCTTTAGTATCGTGCCTGATTTTAGAGTTTCAATTACTCGTAGCACCGAATTTGTATGCTGCCATTTTTCAACCCAACAATATGGCTGATCAGTTCGCAATATTAGATAAGGAAGACTAGATTTTTGTATAATCTCCTCTCCTATTTTTTTGGTAATTCCATAATTTGAAATTGGATCTAAACTATCATCTTCATAATTTTCTTTTTTATTTCCACTAAAAACAGCTGACGTAGATACAAAAACAATTTTGCTTTTATTTTTTTTGCTCCTTCTACAATGTTTTTTGTTCCCTCCACATTTATCAAATTTGCTAATTGTTTTTCAGTTTCACACTTGTCCACATTAGTTAGCGCAGCAGTATGAATAATTATGTCTGGTTTTATCTTGCAAATTAAATTTATCGTGTCTTCTTTATTTGTGATATCTAATTGGTATCCATTTGATTCAGATATTTTATTATTTAAAAAAGTATAACTTACATCGTTAGTATTTTTTAAATATTTAATTAAATTAAATCCTATAACTCCACTGCCTCCAACTACAAGGATTTTCATAATTTTATTCACACATAATTTGACAATAATTATGAATCGTCATTGACAAAATTACTTGATACATTTCAGGTAACCTTCAGGCGCAGCTGTAATTAGTAATTTATCCGTAATTGTCTTATCTGCTTTAAATCGTTTATTTTTAGTTAGAAACAAACGAACAGCACTTTTAGGATTGTATTTTTTACTCCAAGGTTTTTTTGTAAATAATTTTTCTGGAAGTTCTTCTATCACAGTATCAAATACTATCAAATAGCTATCCTTTGTAACTAGTTTGGAATAGGCTTCCAATTCTTTTAAAACATGTTCATGTGTGTGATTAGAGTCTAAAATTACGAGTACTTTATCAGTGGATTTGACCATTTGAAAAACTTTCTTTATTGTTTTTTCATCTACAGATGATCCTTCGATCATTTTCATCCTCTTGTACAAATGATGCTTTTTGATCTCTTTTTTGTTGTGTTCTCTAATATCAATGTCTATCCCGATGACCTTGCCTTTACCAATTAATTGTAGCATTGATGCTGAAAAAACAAGAGAACCACCTCTTGCAATTCCTGTCTCTATGATAATGTCTGGTTTGACATCCCAAATTATTTCCTGTAATGCTATTATGTCCTGAGGATATTGTATTATTGGTCTTCCTAGCCACTTGAAATGATATGAATACTCATAATCATATCCTTTTAGAAACCACTCACGAGATATTTTTTTTAGAGTTGCATCTTTTCCCATTGACTTGATCTTTATTTTATTTCTATTCTCAAAACTTTTGCTCTCTGACATTTTTTCTCATTTGTTTTTAAAATGGCTATACGATAAGTCTTTCTTAGAGATAACAGATATTGGCAAAGGCCAAGTTATTTTAAAAGCTGGATCATCCCATCTTACTCCTGAAGCATATTCTGGCATAAAGTATTCAGACATTTGATAGAAAACTTCACTATCTTTTTCCATAGTCTGAAAACCATGTGCAAATCCTTTTGGAATGTATATCATTTTGTGGTTATTCTCACTTAATTCAAAACCTTGCCACTTTGTAAACGTTGGAGAATTATTCCGAAGATCAATTATTACATCAAAAATTTTGCCCCTTGTACATCTTACAACTTTATCTTCTTCATGGGGTGGTTTTTGAAAATGCATCCCTCTGATAGTCCCTTTTTCTATGTTAAAAGAAATACTGGATTGTACCAAGTTGGGGTTTAGCCCATTTTCTTTGTATACATTACTATCCCAAGTTCTAGCAAAAAACCCACGTTCATCTTCACATTTTTCGATTTCTATAATGTATGCTCCTGAAAGATCAGTTTCTTTAAAAATCATAATATGCTGACCTCTGGAATTGGAATCACAAACTTTCCTCCCCAATCTCGTATGTATTTCATTTGTTCGATGATTTCATCTTTTAAATTCCATGGTATTATTACCAAATAATCTGGTTTTGTATTTTGTATTTCATCTGGAGATTTTATTGGTATATGTGTTCCTGGAAGATATAATCCCTGCTTGTAGGGATTTTGATCTACGACATAATCTATAAAATTATTTCCAATACCGCAATAATTTAACAGGGTGTTGCCCTTTGCTGCAGCTCCGTAACAAACTATTTTTTTTCCAGAATTCTTTGAGTCTTTAAAGAATTCATATAGTTTTTTCTTTACCCTTTCCACATTTTTTATAAAATCTGTATACGTAGAAATATTTTCTAACCCAAACAGTTTTTCTTTTTCAAGTAGAATGTTTACCGTTTGATTTACTGAAATTCCCTCATATTCTGAATGTTTAACATATATTCGCAAAGAACCACCATGTGTGGGTATCTCCTCCACATCAAAAATTGTCAACCCGTGAAAGGAAAAAATTTTTTTAGCCGTAATTAGTGAAAAATAAGAAAAATGTTCGTGGTAAATAGTATCAAACTGATTTTTTTGTATTAACTGTAATAAATGTGGAAATTCCAAAGTTATTATTCCTGTAGGCTTGAGTAAAATCTTTAATCCTTTCACAAAATCATTAAGGTTAGGAACATGCGCCAATACGTTGTTCCCAATTATCAGATCCGCTTTTTTATCCTCACTTTTTAACTCCTCTGCCGTATCGGCACTGAAAAATTTTGTTATGGTCGGAATTCCTTTTTCTTTGGCTACTTTGGCAACATTTACCGCAGGTTCTATTCCTAAAATGGGAATATCTTTTTCCTTAAAAAATTGTAGTAGATATCCATCATTACTTGCAATTTCTATCACTAATTTTTTTTCATCAAAACCAAATTTTTTGATCATCATATTTACATAATCTTGCGCATGATGTAGCCATGTGCTTGAGTAAGAAGAAAAATAAGCATACTCTTCAAAAATATTCTCTGGCTTTTCAAATTCTGGTAACTGAACAAGAAAGCAACTACTACACACATAAGTACAAAGAGGATATTTTTTTTCTGAATTATGAATAATCTCTTTTTTAAGAAATGAATTTGATAATGGAGTTATACCTAAATCAACAAATATGTTAGTTAACGGCTTATTGCAGAATCTACAGTTTAATCCCAAAGTTATCACAATTTTTGAAACTCTTCTATTTGCTGTTCTGTAATCTCTTTCATATCTTTATTTTGTTCATACTGTTTGTACCATTGTATTGTCCACTCTAATCCTTGCTCTACATTCAATTTAGGCATCCACTCTAATCTGGAATTGGCTTTACTGCAGTTTAATCTCAAATGATTCTCTTCATGCGGATTTGTCCCATTGTCAACATCCCATCTGATATCTTTTGACCATTGCTCTGTTATTTTTTCAACAATCCATTTTACTGGTTTTTCATCATCTTGTGGACCAAAATTCCATCCCTCAGAAAATTCAGATCCTGATGACCATAATTTTTCTGCCAAAGTAAGATATCCGTTTAAAGGATCTAAAACATACTGCCATGGTCTTGTTGAATTAGGATTACGAATTTTGATTATTTCATTATTTAAAATTCCTCTGATGATATCTGGAATCAGTCTGTCTTTGCCCCAATCTCCGCCGCCAATTACATTGCCTGCCCTGCAAGATGCTAAAGATGTGCCATGCTTCTGATGTTCTTTTGGATTAAAAAAAGAGTCTCTAAAAGATGCTGTAACTAACTCTGAGCAAGCTTTACTGTTACTGTATGGATCATATCCCCCAAGTCTGTCTGTTTCTATATGTCCTTTTAATGACTCATTAGGCTCATAACACTTGTCAGTTGTAACATTTAGAATTACTTTAACATCACTTGTTTTTCTTATTGATTCTAAAAGATTGACTGTTCCCATAACATTTGTAGAATACGTCTCAATTGGATTACTGTATGATTCTCGTAGTATGGCTTGAGCTGCCATATGTATTACAATCTCTGGCTTGTGTTCTTTGATTGTAAATTCCAGTTTATCATAATCACAAATATCGCCAATTATGGACGTCATTCCATTTTCAATATGTGCTAATTCAAACAAACTAGGGTTAGTGGGAATAGATTTTGAAAATCCTACAACGTCAGCATTTAATCTTTGTAATAACAAAGATAACCAACTTCCCTTAAAACCTGTGTGTCCTGTCACAAGTACTTTTTTCTTATTCCAAAATTCTTTATTCATTCCCAAATGTTCCAAGGAGCTTTTTTAGAATTCCATAACTCTTCCAAACTATTTTTATCTCGCAATGTATCCAACGGCTGCCAAAAACCAGTGTGCTTGTATGCTGCTAACTGTTTTTCATCTGCTAATTTTTCTAGTGGTCTTCTTTCCCAAATAGTTGAATCCCCTTCAATGTAATCAAAAACTTTTGGTTCTAATACAAAAAATCCACCATTAACCCAATTTCCATCTCCTGCCGGTTTTTCCTTGAAGCTAGTAATCCTATTTCCACTAATGTCCAGTGTTCCAAATCTTCCAGGTGGCTGTATGGCAGTAACCGTAGCTACAGTTTTATTATTTTTATGAAATTCAATTAACTTTGAGATGTTGACATCACTTACCCCATCGCCATAAGTAAAACAAAAAGTTTCATTATCAATAAAATTTTTAATTCTTTTAAGACGTCCTCCAGTCATAGTTTCTAAACCTGTATCAACTAAGGTGACCTTCCATGGTTCGGCAAACTTTCTGTGAACTTCCATTTTGTTATTTTGCATATCAAAAGTTACATCAGATGTGTGAAGAAAATAATTTGCAAAATACTCTTTGATCATATACCCTTTATAACCACAACATATCACAAATTCATTAATTCCATAAGCAGAATAGCTTTTCATAATATGCCAAAGTATTGGCTTTCCTCCAATTTCGATCATCGGTTTTGGTCTAAGATGAGTTTCTTCACTAATCCTAGTGCCCAACCCACCAGCTAGAATCACTGCTTTCATATTTGTAAAATTATTATCAAGGTCTCATTAATCTTTCCTAATCTGACTTGATTATTTTTGTGAATTACTGCATTCTTTGTTTAATATAATCAATTGAACTTACAGGTGATGGATCAGTTTTTGATAAAATAGCCAAATAGATGGTTGTATAATCAAGAAGATAGATCAGATTAATTATCTTAGATAATATGCTTCCTTTATTCGAAGATACTTTACGAAAATCAATTTTGTTGTCTTTAAAGTATTTCTCTAGTACATTCCATCTCTCTTTAGTTTTAATATAATCATCAGCTCCTTGTAAGAGAATTGGCTTTACGTTACTTTTTTTTTCCCATGACACAATTCCGTTGTGACATGCTTCAACCACATCTTCAGCAATTGCATGAATTTTAGCATTTTCCTGCAGTGTGTTTTTGAATCTTATTGCAACAGATTGTAATCCAAAAGGATAGTAAATCATAGGAATACCCGTTATCCATTCTGCAAGATCAAGAGACGGATTATTTTCATTTAAATTTGAGGAATTAATTTTCCCACATAATTTTTCCAACTCTGTTATAGATTCTAAAATATCTTCCTGTTTGATATGAAGAAAAGAGTATAGTACTTTTAACATGGTATACAAGTATGAAGTAAAAGAAGCCCTGGGAGAGTGGCATTGAGGAACAAGTATGTGTTCTATTTTATTTTTTGTACAATACTCTAACATTTTTCCGCCTGAAGAAAATGCAATGATTTTACTTTTTTTCTTGAAAGCAGAATCCAATATCGCCAAAGTCTCTGCAGTATTTCCTGAGACACTTACTGTAATGACTAATGTATTAGGATCAACTGTCGTAGGCAAGAGATAACCCTTTACAACATTAACGTGAATCTTTGTTTTTGATAAAATGGATGAAAATGTATCTCCTATAGCACCTGACCCTCCCATTCCTGCAAATACTATGTGATCAATATTACCAAAATCAATAGATTTTTGATTTGATTCAAATGATTCACGAGCAATCTCTGGCCATTTATCGTAAACTTTATACATTTTTTGTGAATCGTATTTTTCTATAGTGGAAATATCCAATATTCTCAGTTTAATGTGTGTGATAAAAAATCTATCTAAAGAATGTCTACAAAATATGTTTCATTTACACTATTTGTCTTTATCAATGAAATTTTTGCCTATTTTATTCCAATAGGGCTCAACTTTATTGGATTGTCTATGTGCTTTATTCCTTTTATCCAATTCCGTTTCTGTTATTATTTGATTTAAGATTCCAAACCTTGCAAGATCGTAACCTTTACCATCTTCATTTACAAATTCTTTTAATCCAAAATCATTCATTCTACTAAATATTTTTTTTGCATGAGTATAATCGCACTTAAATAATTCTCTTGCTTTGAGAATAATTTCATTTTGCAAGAATAAGTCTTTCTCAGTTTTTCCATTTAACACCAAATCTTTTACAATCAGAGTAACGTCTTCATCAAACTCTGGACCTGGATCATACTCATATGCTACAGAATTAAAATCCGTCATTTTGATTACAAGATTAATTATTTTATTTTCTATGTCCAAAATTATTCTTTCAACTCTTAGTCTCTGTTCAAACTCTTTAGTAGTCTCCAGTAATTCTATCAGTCTGTCTTTTTGCTGTTCTAAATGTTCTTTTTGCTCTAGCAACCAAATAGCAGGTTTTATTTGATCTTTCTTTGTAATATCAGAGCGTAAAAATTTAATGTCTTGATTAATTGTATTTCTGTTAACTTCTAACTCACTTGCAATCTTTATTGCAGAAAATCCTTTTTCAAAATACATGTTGTATACTTTTTGTCTTCTATCCTCTTGTTCTTTTTTGTATATGGACCACCTTGTTTCTGAACAATTTCCACAATCTGAATGATAAGCATTTCTCTTTTTTATGTAAATCTGAATTAATTTGACTCTGGCTTAAACGTAAATTGACTAAAAATCAAAAACTGCCTAGTTTTGCATAGTTCTTATTTATTTCAAAATTATTTGTAATTCTTGGAAAATAAAAATTTCAATTTTTATTGAGGCTCAATTGTTGCAGGAGGCTTGCTTGAAATTGCATATGTTACCCACGTTACATCTTCTACCTCATTTGTAATTCTATTGCTTATTTTCTCTAATAACTCGTGAGGTAGTCTGGTCCAATCTGCAGTCATCGCATCAATAGAATCAACTACTCTGATCATCACAATATTCCCATACTTTCTCTCATCACCTACCACCCCAACTGCTTTATCGTCTCCCACTGCAGCATATGCCTGCCATACTTTGCCATAAAATCCAGCTGTAATCAACTCGTCTTCTACAATTTTGCTTGCAACTTTTGCTATTTGCAGCTTTGCAGGTGTAATTTCACCGATAATTCTTACAGCCAGTCCAGGTCCTGGAAATGGATGGCGCATGTAAAGTTTTTCTGGAACTCCTAGAATTTTGGCAATTTTTCTTACCTCGTCTTTGTATAACTCACGCAACGGCTCAAGTATCTGCAAATCAAGCCAATCAGGCAATCCGCCAACGTTGTGATGTGACTTTATTACAGCTGCCGGTCCTTTTGAAACGCCGCTCTCTATTACATCTGGATACAATGTACCTTGTGCAAGCCATTTGAAGGGACCATTTTCTTTTGCAAATTTAGTAAAAACATGAATAAACTCCTCACCTACTATCATTCTTTTTCTCTCAGGATCTTCCACTCCTTTTAGTTTGGACAAAAACACTTGGACAGCATCAACTGATGTGAAATTTACATTAAAGTTATTTTTGAACATCTCTTCAATCTCTTTTTCTTCATTTAATCGCAAAAGACCATTATTTACAAAAACACATTTTTGTCTATCTCCAATTGCCTTGTGAATAAGTAAGGCAGCTACTGTAGAGTCTATACCTCCACTTACACCACACAACACATTACCCTCAATCTTTGAAATCTTTTCAACAGCACTGTCGATAAATCCCTCCATGGTCCAGTCTTGTTTTGCGCCACAAACTTTTAGGACAAAATTCTTGAGAATCTCGGTTCCTTGTTCTGTGTGAACTACTTCAGGATGAAACTGAATTCCATAAATTGACTTTTCTTCTGAAGCAATAGCTGCTGCCTTTGCACTTTCTGTGTGCCCTATTACTTTGAATCCAGGTGGAATTTGTTCTGCCTCATCACCATGACTCATCCAAGCCCTAACTGACTTCCCAATTCCACTCAAAAGATTCTCACTACTGTCAATTGTTAGTAATGATGAACCA
>NZ_AHJG01000196.1:0-562 GCF_000241145.1 Candidatus Nitrosarchaeum limnium BG20
AAATTTCTAAAAACTCTTTTGCAATTTTATTCCAATTGAAATTTTCTTCTACAAACTTTCTTCCTTCTCCTCCCATGGTCTTTCTTTTTTGTTCATCATTGATCAAAAGTGATAGTTTTTCAATCCACCCATTTGCATCTCCTTTCTCTACCAAAAAACCAGTTTCATTATTTTTCATAAGCTCTGGAATTCCTCCAACATTTGTTGCAACCACTGGTTTTTTCATTAACTGTGCTTCTTGCAATGTTAAAGGTGACATGTCAATTCCGCTGACTAGTGCATAAACATCAATCTCAGTTAGATACTCTCTGACTTTGTCTGGATACTGTAATGGTCCAAGCCATTTGAAATTATTGTATTTTCCCAACACTGCTAGAATTTTCTCACGGTATGGTCCATCTCCTGCCCAGTAAAAAGTCACATCAGGCATAGATTTTAAGACACTTTCTAAAACAAGCATCTCTTGGGCTTTCCCCCAAATTACTGCTCCTTGTAATAATCCCACACATGGATGTTTGAGAGTCATTCCTTCTGAAGGATACCATCTAGATGATGTTATTCC
>NZ_AHJG01000195.1:0-16034 GCF_000241145.1 Candidatus Nitrosarchaeum limnium BG20
AATGTGCATGAAATTCCAATATTTGGAAAAAATATGACTAATGGCGATTCTATTCTGATTTTTATAAAAAATCAATCTGCAGGAATTACAGAATCTGATATGAATTCAATATTAATTCCAAAATTAGATGTAGACCCAAAAAATACATTACTTGTTACTTTATCTGATGTTAAAGACGGTGTCGAAAATCTTGCAAAACTCTATAAAATTAATTTAATTTCTGATCATGATTTTTCAAAAATAATTTCCCGTGTTGAGGAATTTGTTTCTGTTTGGTATGCACGTGATGGTGGTCACAAATGAATCATTCTTCATTTTACTCATTAAAAAACAGACGTGGTATTAGTCAAGTAATGGGAAGTGTTGTAATTTTAGGAGTTGTTACTTCCATTGGCTCTGTAGTTCTTTTTAACGGAATGAATCAAATCAATGCATTTTCTTATGACTTGTCTTTTCATGACAAAACAAAAAATGAGGCATATCGTGAAAATCTACTGTTTGAGCATGTACGATTTGAGCCTGGAACTGATCAGATGATACTTTTTCTTGCCAATATCGGTTCAACCGAATCTACTATTGAGAGTATAACTGTTGTAAAAATTGATACTCAAGATCTTGTTGTTGATTGGAATGCAAATGTAAATTCTAATATTCAAATAAAAGAATCAAGTGATCCTATTACTCTTAATGCAAATCTTGGTTCATCTACATGGAATGATCCATCCTATCTTAACTCCAAATACAAAATTTCGATAACCACCTCAAAGGGTAATTTTTTCACAACAATAGCTGCACCATTTAACACCTGAAATTCTAATGATCTTCATTTCTGATTTTTTTTATTTTAAAAAATTATTCTGTATCTCTAGAAGACGTGGTGTTACTGATATCATTTCTACAATGTTACTTATGGCAATCACTGTTACTGGGGCAAGTACTTTGACTTATTTTGTAAATGATTCTTTTATTTCAGGACAATTATCTACTGCATCATCACTTGATACAGGAACAAAATCTGTACAATTATTAGCATATGATACACGAGATTCTACTACTTTACTTCAAGTGTCTAATCTGAACAATAAATTTGGAGATCAAAAGCTTTGTGGTGTTTCTTGTAGTGGTGGAGGTTTGACTGATAAAATTCCTCTAAACGGAGGAACTGAATTTATCATGATCAAAATTAAAAATAATGGTATAAATTCAATATTTTTAGAAAATATTAAACTAAACAATGTTGTACATGCATGGGATTCTCAAACTTCTGGCATTGCTTTGAATACTCTTCAAGATTTATCTTCGGGTGGAAGTTATCCTCATGATGGTACATTTTCTATATTTTCTGAATCATCAATAATTCAATCTACTAGTAACGAAATTCCAAATGGTAACACTGTAAATCTTTTGATAAAGTTAGGTTCTGAAGATGATGATATTTTATTGAATAAAGGAATCAAGGTTTTGTTAAATATTGGAAATTTGAATCCTGTTGAATTTTTTATTGATAGTGGTGGAGCTCAATGATTGTCACAAAAAGATTGTCTCCTAGGCGTGGAATATCATCAATTGTAGGAGCATTAATTTTTACTGTATTGATGATTGCTGGGTTTTCTTCTATGAGTTTGGCTTTGGATTCTCAAACAGATCTTGTAAATACACAAAGAGTTGTATCTGATTTAGAACTAAAAAAACAACAAGAACAATTCAGTGTTTCAGCATTCACTGATTCTAGTAATATTCTGAAAGTTGTAGTTGACAATGATGGTCAAAATCCAGTTGAAATTTTACGTGTATGGATCATTAACAAAACTCTTGCAACTCAACCTGTAACTCCATTTGATATTCACCCTGATGATACTTTTGTTCCAACTCGATTCAAATCAAATGTTCTATCTAATCAACCCCTTTACATGACACCAGATACTTATGACATTAAAGTAATTTCTGCATTTGGAACTGTAAAAATTACAGAAATGACTGTTGGAACCAATTCCTCATATAATGGATTAAGAGCAGAAATGATTACAAATCCACCTGATGTAATAATTGGACAAAATGTTACTGTAGCAATGATTGTAACTAATACTGGTTCATCAACTATTGAAAGTGTAATCCCTGTTACTCCTACTGTTACTCCCCCACTAGCAGTTCTTGGATGGTCTTCTGCAACTCCTGCAATTGTTGATCTCACTCCTGGCGAATCTGTAATGTTTTCATGGGATTACATGATATCTGGTAATAGCGGTGATAATGTTACTTTCTCTAGTCAAGCTAGTGGAACTAATATTGCTGACTTTGCAGTTGTAACAAGTAATACTGTTTCTGATGTTAGTACATTACGATTACCGACAGATGGTTCTATTGGTATTAATGGAACAAATGGTCAAACTGATCCAAACATTATCAATGAAGACTTGCTTGCAAGACCAAAATTATTTTTAACGATTCCTTCCCCTCAAGGCGATTCTGATCAAAAGGCATTATGGGGCATAAATGTTGCAAATCCTGTAAATGCACCGATGAAAGTAAGTAAGATCTCAATAACTGCATTTGCTCCAGGAGCT
This sequence comes from Candidatus Nitrosarchaeum limnium BG20, assembly GCF_000241145.1. Taxonomy (NCBI): domain Archaea; kingdom Thermoproteati; phylum Nitrososphaerota; class Nitrososphaeria; order Nitrosopumilales; family Nitrosopumilaceae; genus Nitrosarchaeum; species Candidatus Nitrosarchaeum limnium. The sequence goes on from NZ_AHJG01000195.1 coordinate 2,565, forward strand.
AACAATAATGACAAAATTTTTGCTAGCAGTTGTGTTGCAGATAATCTTTTCCCATAGGCGTGAATCACTGGAGTTGTCCCTCAGAGAATGTCATCATGTGGCAAGATTTTGCAAGCCCTATAACAATTCCTCCAAATTCTACTCAGCAATTTCTGGTGAAAGTTATGCCTGGAACGATCGCAGGACAAAATATTTTGGAGTCTGTTGTAGTTCAAGCATCTGTATTTACTACTGTCGGTTCGTTTGGAAAATCTGGATATCAAACCACAATGTATGATGGAACAGAAGTTATTGGCAATGTTTATCTTTCAACTAGTTGATTCTCGAAATAATGCTGATATGAGATCAATTAGAACTGGTATTACACCAGGAAGCACACAAACATTCAACATTGTTTTTGCTGATTTGGATTCTATTAATACCACATGGATCAAATCTGGTGGGCAATTAATCATCAATGTTCCTAAAGATTGGACTGATGTACAAATTGTTAATAATTTTGGCTTTACAAATCCTCCATCTGTAACTACATTTGGTGATGGTTCTACACAAATTATTGGCACTCTATCATCTAATTTAGGAACTGCAACAAATCAGGCTGATACAATACAATTTAGTGCTAAAGCGCCAGATATTACGTATGATCAGATGTATGTGATGTATGTTCTAGCACAAGGTCAAACAACAAATAATTTTTCAATTGGCCCACTGTCTGAAATTGTCTTGCAAGTGGATGCTCCATAAATTGTTCATTTTTTGTTACAAATGAACATTTTTAAAAATTGTAGTTATTTTTGAACACAGATTGCTTTAACATCTTTTTTGTTTTTATAAAATCAATAAAATGACATACATAACATCAAAACAAAAAATGACCTCAAGACGAGCAGTTGCTCCAATCATTGCAACACTGCTTTTGGTAGCAATCGCAGTTGTGGGCGGTAGTATTGTCTTTGTGTTTTCACAAGGATTCTTTAGTTCTGCCCAAGTAAGTGGTGCACCAAACATTGAATCATTAAAATTCACAGGTTATGACGCAACTGATGGTGCTGTTTTAAAACTTCATGATGGAGTAATAACTACAGGAATCGCCACAGGTGTTGCTGGAGATGGACTAGTTACAGGAGAGAGAATCGCTGTATATGTACAAAATCAAGGCGTAAACAAAGTCACTTTAGGTGAAATTCGATTTGCCGGTAGTGTATACACATTCACATCATCTCCAGGAGTAGTTACTCTTGCACCTTGGGTTGCTCCGGGTGTTCCAGCAACGTATAGTATCTTGACAAAAAGTCCTGGCACTATAATCGATACAACTTCCCCTGAAATTCAGCCTGGTCAACAAGCAACAATAATTCTTGAATTAGCTGAAAACGTAAAAACTGGACGTGATGCTCAATTCAAATTGTCTACATCTAACGGTGCTGTCTTCGTCGGAACTGTAATTGCAGGTCAACAAAGTGGATAATTCCACCTTTTTTCCTTTTTTATGGTGAAACAAAAAATGACTCAAAAAAAATCTCTTTTGTTTGTTCTTTCACTTCTTATATTATTACCTGTTAATCTACAAACTGCTTCTGCACAAAATCTTGACTCTATTTCTGATTATTCAATAATGTTGACAATGTCTCCCCTGCATATTGAAGAAGGAATTCATAATCATCAGATAGGATTTGTTTACATATTAAGCAAAAGTGGAATTCCAATTATTTCCTCCAAAGATGTTTCAATCTCTCTATCTTCTAATAATCCACAGTTAGCTTCTGTCCCTGAAACAATTATTTTGAAAGCAAATCAAGAACACGCTTCATTTAATATATCCACATTATCTGGAACTGGTGAAGTTACTATCACTGCTACTCTTGGAACAAAGACATCTTTTCAAAAAATTCAGATAGGGAACAGTGAAGATCATTTGCCTGATGATTTGATTTTAGAGTTAAATCTTCCAACAGATGAAATGCATGTCAATTCTAAAATGCCCTTTACTGTTTATTTGAGAACCTCTGATGGATTTGTAATTCGCGCTCCTTTTGACATAATAGTTGACTTGGAATATGAGAAATCACTTGCTATCCCAAATTCTGATATATTAACAATAAAAAAAGGTCAGTACTATGCGTGGGGTACACTTGATTCTAATGAAAAAGTTGGAAATACGTTCTTACGTGCATTGCAAAAAGATTCCGGACTGGATACTGCAAAGAGTGTAAAAATATCTTCAACACTACCGACATCTTTGGCGATAAACGTATTCCCAAAATTAATTTCTACTGATGTAAAAAAACAGTTAGATGTTTTTGTAAATGTGGTTGATTCTGATGGGAATCCTACCGTAACTCCTGAAGATATTACATTGAACTTTTTTTCAAATGATCAACATACAGTAGGCAATAAATTGGATGAGACTATGAAAAAAATCAAGCCTATAATAAAAAAGGGGCAATTTGGCTATTATCTTAGACAAAATCTTGATCTTTCTAATTTACTTTCAAATGATATTGTAATTGGAGTAAGTGCTGAAGGATATGGTATTGCCACAGATACATTTTCTACGGTAGAAAAATCACTTAACATTGATAATAAAAAAATTATAGAAAAAGATGTGCAACTGTTCATACCTGAAAGAATGCCAAGTAACGCAACTAGTATTGTCACATATCAATTATCTGCAGTAGAGAATGACGATGATGATGTTGATGAAAATGGAGATCCTCTAATTGATCAAACATCAGATACTGAAAATAAAATAATTCACTCTATTGATGATTTGGATGATGGAGAACTATATCCAATTCAAACAAATGAAAATTATTATGCTGATGGATATGTAAAAAAATTAAATGTAATATCTGGTGACAATAATTTAGTTTCAATAAAAAACATCGGAAAGATTGAATCAGGAAATTCTTTTGGTACAGCAATTATTACTTCAGGACAAAAAAGTGGCTCTGTTTTGATTTCTGCTTCAATACAAGGTGTTGGTTCTGATTCTGCATTGACAGAAGTTGTAAATACTCTTGAACAAAAAGAGGCTCGAATCTTTTCTCCAACCGGTCAAGACACTATATTGTTTGATAGGGAAGGAAATTTTGATGTGTTTTTAATTGCAATTGATAGTCAGGATAGACCAAAAATACTGAAACATGATTCAAAGTATCTAATCACGCCTACAAATGGCATAGTTGAAATTAAAAAAGACACTACTTTTGCATTTGCAAGATTGCATAGTGACTCATTTACTATTGCTGAAGAAAAAAATAATCTTGAACTTAATGTAATTCCAATCGGTGAAGGTGCAGATCTTTCTTTGGAAACAACAAAAACTTTTGTAACTCAACCATCATCCAAAATTTTGGTTTATCTCCCTGCAGACAAAATTAACGCCAATCACAAAAACAATATTGGTATAATCCAATTAGTAGATCTTCAAGGTAATCCCATAATTCCGTCCTTTGATGTAAAATCAAAAATTACATCATCTAAAGAAAATGTAGTACAGGTAATTTATGATGCTGTCATTCCATCCGGTTTGTCTTATGCAACATTTCCAATTCAAACTCGTGGAATCGTGGGTGATTCTGTAATTTCAGCTAGTGCAAAGGGTGTAATTGGAACTGAAAGTGACATAAGTACAGGTTCATCACTAACTAAATTGAAAATATATGCTAGTGGTATTGATCAAATAATCCCTGTAGATAAACAAGTTGAAATCAAATTATTCATTGATGATGAAAATGCTGAATCCGTACCAGGTGCATCGATTAAAATTACTACCGATGGAAATTCACAAGTTACTCCAAATATAGTTAGAACTAATTCTGATGGCAGTGCAGTCGTAAGTGTAACTGCAACAAATGGCCCGAATATTTCATTGAATCTTATTGCAACTGCAGAAGGATATTCTGAAGGTAAGGATACTTTGACAATTAATGTAGATGCTCCTGATAAAACTCTAAATGCAGTAGATCTAGAACTTCCTGAATGGATTGTTTATGTTGTTATTGCTGCAATTCTTTTAATTGGTGTATTGGTAGTACTATTTTTGAAAAAATCAAAAACTCCTATAGAAGAAGAATGGGAAGAAGATATCTAAATTAATAATACTATGTTCATCTGTATAACTTGATGTTATCTGTTTGGCTAAGGGTAATTCGTATAAGATTTCTTTTAGCCTCTGTCATTGCTGTATCTGTTGGTCTTGTAATACATTGGCATCTGAATTCTGCCATCTCTACAGTTGATGCCGCAATAACTTTTGCAGGTGTACTAGCTCTACATGCAAGTGTTGACCTGCTAAATGATTATTGGGATTTCAAAAGAGGAATCGACACTGTAACTAAAAGAACTAAAATGAGTGGTGGTACAGGTGTACTTCCTGAGGGATTACTAAAACCATCAACTGTTTATCGTGCAGGGATTGGATTTTTGATTCTGGGATCTTTGATTGGATTTTATTTTGTACTATCTAATGGAATAACCATTGCAATAATTTTGGGTTTTGCAATTCTATCTATCTATTTTTACTCTACTAAAATTGTGGATTCTGGACTTGCAGAATTTTTTGTTGCAGTAAAGGGTACGATGATTGTACTTGGAACATCATTTATTCAATCAAATCAAATAACTTTGGAATCTATTTTGGGTGGGATTGTTGTAGGTGTGTTGTCCTCGCTTGTTCTTTTTATTGCGTCGTTTCCTGATCATGATGCAGATAAATCTAAAGGCAGAAAAACTCTTGTGATTGCAGTTGGGAAAAAAAATGCGGCATTATTATTTTGGTTGTTTCCTGCAATTTCCTATTCTGTAATTATACTTGGTATATCAATCGGAATTTTTCCAATATTGTCTTTTATCACATTCTTTAGTATCCCATTAATGTTCAAGGCAGGATTTGGCTTGAAGAGAAATTATGATTCCATAGACGAATTAACGCCTTCAATGTCTTCTACTTTATTGTTTAGTAGAGTTACAGGAGTATTATTTGTACTAAGTTTTCTATTTCTTTTACCTGTTTGATACTCTAAACATAAATTCAATGACGATTAATGTTTTTTATGATTTCAGGTTTTGCTACTGCTGAAGGAACAAAAAAGTTTCTCGAAAATTCAAGAATAACCCCATTGAATTTTAAGCAAATTCAGAACCTTACATTATCAAACGTTGGTGTTGGCACCTATCTGGGAGATCCTAATGAAAAAACAGATGAACTTGTAAAAAATGCAATTAAAACATCAATTTTATCTGGGATTAATGTAATTGACACTGCAATTAACTATCGGGCCCAAAAGGCAGAGCGCTCTGTGGGAAAAGCAATTTCAGAATTAATCAATGAGGGTAAAATCACACGTGATCAAATTTTCATAAGTACAAAAAATGGCTATATTACAAATGATGCCGATGTTAAACAAGAATTCTGGGAATATGTAAAAAATGAATATGCACAAAAAGGTGTGCTAAAAGAAGGTGATGTCACTTCTGGTTATCATTGTATGACAGTTACATATCTTAATGATCAATTAGAACGAAGTTTGAAAAATCTTGGATTGGATTGTGTTGATTTGATGTATCTACACAATGCAGTAGAAGGTCAAATCAAAGATGTATCTAAAGAGAAATTTTTAGAAAATCTGAAATCTGTTTTTGAGTTTTATGAGCAAAAAAGACGGGATGGGAAAATTAGATTTTATGGAATGGCCACATGGGAATGTTTCCGTGTTCCTAGTGATAATCCCCAATACCTTTCATTGCAAGATACAGTTGATTTGGCAAAAAAGGTTGGTGGTGAGAATCATGGTTTTAGATTCATTCAGCTTCCATTCAACATGTATTATGATCAGGCATTACTTGCAAAAAATCAAACTCTTGATGGCAAATCTGTTTCCCTGTTAGAGGCTGCAGTCAAATTGAATGTAGGTGTGTTTACAAGTGTACCATTAATGCAAGGAAGATTGTTGGTGCCCGGCGCAATGCCTGAATTCAGTGAATTAAAACCATCCCTTAGAGCATTACAGTTTATTCGTTCCTCTCCTGGAGTTTTGGCTCCCCTTATAGGGCAAAAGTCCCCTGAGCATGTTTCTGAGAATTTAGAAATCATGAAAATTCCTCCCATGTCTGAAGATGAATTTCTTACGTTAGTCAAAAAATTAACTGCATGATATTTACACGTAATGTAATATTTTATTATGTTAAAGTCATTGATTTCATAGAAAGCTAATAAATGGGTCGTTTTTAAATCAAAAATAGAAATTTGCCTGCTAAGATTTTTGATTACCCTGCTATTTGTAAAACTGTTCTTTCATTAGACCAAAAAATTAGATTTGCGGGAGTGATTAATGAAAGAGGGCGATTAGTTGCAGGAGGAATGAAAGAAAACGTAGAGCCTTTGGAAAGTGAGAAAGACGATGAGATGATATTCATGGAATTGGCATTAAGAGTAAAAATGAGAAAAGAATTTGATAAACAGTTAGGACGTGTAAATTTTGCTCTTGCATCAAGAGAACGCGCATTGGCAATTAGTTTTTTGGTTAATGATGATATTTTGTATGTAGTTTCAGAACCAGATGCAGACTATGGTGTATTGCCAAAAAAAATTCTACAAATCATTAACGCATAATTTCTTGTTTATCTGTATTAGTCGATTCTACATATCTATAAATAGAATTGTTAAGTGAAAAATTTGTGCCAGTAGATCCTGTGTGTGGAATTGAACTTGCTGAAGAACTAGCTGTCACACATGAATATGAAGGGAAAAAACTTTTTTTCTGTTGTAATGGATGTAGAAAAATTTTCATTAGAAAACCAAAAAAATGGAAGAAAAACATCTAGACTGGAAACGCTCCACACATACGACAAAATTTTGATTCCTCTATGATGAAATTACAATACGGACATGTCCTAATTCCTTCTTTCTTTTCAGGCACGTCATACATTTTTTTAAAAATTTCATAATAATGCATTGACTCTTTTGTTCTAATGATTACGTTATCTGCATCCTCTATTTTCTTCTTTTTTTCTAAAAATATCTGATCGCTTATCACCGAATTAAACAAGTTAGTTAATCCTGCTGTTCCTGAACCGTCTTGCATAGGTGATTTTTCCCTCCAAATAATTTGTGAAGGTATGTTTTTTTCAAATGCTTTGCGAAGAATCCATTTCCCATGTTTTTTTCCCTGTTCATATCTTACTTTAAGATCTATCGAAACAGTTTTTGCGAATTCTATTATTTTTTCATTTAGAAAAGGTGATTCTACTGAAATACCAAGTGCTTTACCTATTTTCTGGGTTGGAAAATGCATCACAGAACATACTCTGTCGATCTCTTTTCCTAGTTTATCATCAGCAGCATTGATCAAAAAATTATATCCTGCAAACAATTCATCTGCTCCATCTCCAGTAATTATTCCTGTATAGTTTTGCTCTTTTGCCCACTTTAATGCCATATACATAACAATGTTGTTTCTGATTTCAATATCGTTGAAATTTTTTAGGATTTTAATTGTCTCTTCAACGGCACTGAGAATATCTGTAGTGTTAACCTGATTAATTGTTAATGGTAGGTTGAACTCCTTTGATACTCTTTGACAGTAGGTAAGATCACTTGCAACAAAGTCTTTTGCTATGATTGCAACTGTATTTGGTTTTCTTTCTTTCAGTAAATATGCAATAATTGTGCTATCTAACCCACCTGACAATGCTATTGTGTTTGACTCACATGACTCACATGATTCTTTTAGCATTTGGTACAATTTATGGGAAATCTCATCCAACAAAACGATTAATTTTTTGAAACTAAAATAGGTTAGCCTAATGATTTGACTTATTCATGATTGATGAAAATTGCTCATTGCAAACTTTAAATCCTTTGTACAAACTTTGTGGATTAATGTTACTTCCAGCAGAAATAGAATCCAAAACTTTGATTCCTGCATTGAGGGCAATTCTTGCTAAAAAACTAGCAGAAGATCACAATATTCGTGAAGATGAAATTTCTAAAATGTTGGGTGTCACACAAGCTGCAGTAAGCAACTACATTCGAGGAACTCGTGGTGATCCTTCTTTGATTGCAAAACTATTGGCAGAAAAACAAGTTTCTACTTTAATCAATGAACTAACTGATAATTTGTCATCTGATATGGCATATACTCCATCCAGTCTTTCAAAATTTATCGGTTTATGTAATTACATTAAATCCAGCTTATTGATTTGTGAGATTCATCATAATCTAGAATCAAATATAGATGAAAAAGTTTGTAAAGAATGTGAAAACATGCTTTTGAAAGGACCTGGAAGCGTTTACTAAATTTTTATTATAATTATTTCAATATTTGAAGTCATTCTTCCAATTCCTGCTGCTGCTTCAGTATCTAATTTTATCTTTTGAACTTTGGAGTTTCCGTGTAGTAGCTTTTCCGTAACAATATTTGCTACTGCAACTGCATTCGGTATTGATTCTCCAACAGCCCTTAGGATTACTTTCTTTTTATTTCCCAATATTGGCAGAATGTCTATCGCTGCTTGCATAACAGGGTCGTATCTAATGTTAATTATGGTATCTTCAGATTTGATCTGCTCTTGACCATGTTCTTTAATATCTTCCATGAGCATTATTCAATAATTCGCAATTTTGTGTTCTATTAAGTTTTATCGACGATTGATTCACTTAATCAAAGTAGTCTATTGGTATGTTTTGATAATCTCCGTTTGGCAATACCCTTCTAATTGTAATTGGAATGACTCTTTGTTCTAACTCTTCCATTGCAATATCTAATGATATTCTTGCCGTTTTTGGAATTGGGATGAATGTTGGCGCACCTAATGATAATTGTAAAGCTCTTGCTCCCATAATTCTTGCTTTTTCAAATCTTGTTAGTGTTGGTGGTCCAATTGTGATCTTGCCTTTTTCACAAGGAATTTCTGTTGGTTCGTGTTCTTCAATTGTTTCGACTACTTCTCTGGCTTCAATCTCTTTGATTCTTTTTTCAAGTGCTTCTTGTTGTTTTTCAGTTAATGGCTCTAAGCCTTCATTTTTTTCAATTAGTTTTCGATAAGTATCTAATGCTTTGTTTAATCCAGTGTTTACTTCTACGTCAACATCAAAGACTTCTTCTACTTCTTGAGCCTCTACATATTCTTCTGGCTCTTCTACAATTACTTCAGCTTCATTAGCATCAGACAAGTACTCAATTTCTTTCAAAGCGTTATATAATCCAATAATTCTAAAATACGAATTGAGCTCTCCTTCTGTCTCAAGAAAGCAGATAATTTTGGAAATAAAAGGAAAAACAAAGATTCGATGTGATCTAAAACGACATTTGTCCCCCAGAACTGTTGGCACAATTATGAGATCCCTGCCTTTAGAAGGCCATGCTCATTATCTTGGAAAAAACATAGCATATTTTGAAACTTCAGTTGATTCAGGAAGTGAGAGATCTACAAAAGATTTCAAAAAAGGAGATATTGCTTTTTTATCATCTGCAGGAAGTATCTGTTTTTTTATTGAAGATGTTACTTCTGGAAAACTAATGACTCCTATTGGAAAAATGTTAGAAAATACTGATGCGCTAAAAAATATTAAATCTGGTGATGTGTTTTACTTTTACGAAGAAACTGCTTGATAGATATAATGCCCGCTATATCCGCCAACTCTTTTGATAGTTCCTTTCTTTGCTGAATCTCTTAAAAATGCATTAGCAGCTGAAACCTTGACTCCTGTTTGTCTTGCAAGATCATGAACTGTTACTACTTTTGCATTTTGAATTATTTTAATTGCTTCTTTTTCATTAACCATTACTGTAATCTCTGCTTTACGTGGACCGCTCTCTCCCTTGTCTTTTCTACTCTTTTTTGAATCCTTTCCATCTTTAGCTCCTTGTGCTTTGTCTTGTTTTGCAGGAGATACTTTCTTTGTTCCACCCATAATCTCAGAAAAAAATATTCCTCTTATAAACGATGTATACAACTGGAATCGTGATTAAATCTATGTTTTGTGCACCAGTAGTTGTAGATAATCTACAAATTTTCAAATATAAGTAACATCTAGTTTACCTATAATCATGGGTATTGTTTCAAAAGGCGCAAAATGTAATGTTGAAGGTTGCGATAAAGATGGTGCTCGTTCATTGAACACCGCCAAAGTAGAAAATGCAGGATTACGTGTAAGTTCTGCAGGAAAAAAGAGTGTTTTATGTAAAGACCATTACAAAGAATGGAAAAAAGAATCAAAAGATGATCGAGATCTTGAACGTGCTCGTTTTGACAAGTTTTAATTTTTCTTACTTTTTCTAGGTTTTTTCTTGTTAGGTGTTTTCAAATAATCACTTTGCAGCTTTTCATAATATTCTCCTAACTTTTTGTATAATCTTTTTGGTTTTCTTGGTTTCTGATTACTTAGAACATATAATGCTAAAATTGGAAAAGCGATCGTTGCATCTGCATAAACTGTAATCATGTCATGATGTGCATCTTGTACTTTGCCCCAACTTTTTCCTTCTTGTAATGTTGCACCTGATAGCCCCCCTGTATCTGGCCTTGCATCAGTGATTTGAATTACGTAATCTTGACCTCCATCGTTTCTTTGTAGTATTTGATCCAGCATTGGACCTGTTTGCTGAGCAGTATTCTTAGGAACCCCGCCACCCAGTTCCAATATGCCTGATTTTTTTGAATGGTATAAAATTGACGCCTGTTCGATTATCTCTTTTACAAAATCCAGATTATACACTTTATTTTGTAATCTGTGAACTGCTAAATTCAATGCCAATGAGGAGTCTTTCATTGTAGAAATGTATACTGGAACATCGTAATCGTATGCTGTAGTGATAAAGCTTTTTTCTGGATGTTTTGATTTCTCTTTACTAATTTTACCCATTAAATTACAAAATTCTGCAGTCGTAAATGGTTTGTCTGTAAATTTATCTGCAAACATTTTCTGTATGATGTGATCTTCTGCTTCTAACGTTTCGTGGAATTTGATGTATACATCCCTAATTCGTACTATCTCATTTTCGTATAGTTTCATATCATCAACGTCAAAACTTCCTTGTTTGACAGGTAGCCCCCAAGCAAAATGATCTTCATGGTAAACATTTGCCCCTGTTGTGATAATCCAGTCAATAAAACCCCTTTCAATCAAAGTTTTGATAATTCCACCAAATCCAACAGGTGTCATTGCACCTGAAACTGTGAGGCAAATCGTTGCGTCTTCTTTTATCATTTTTGCATATAGTTTTGCAGCATCTCCCAACTGTCTTCCGTTGTATCCTGAGCTTGCAAATACATCCACAAGATCCTCTATGGTCATCTTTGGGTCTAGTTTGATGTGCGGTATGTCTTTACCATGAAATTTATGTGGGTCCACAAATATGTGCAAAATTTAACTGTAAATAATACTTGTGAATTTTCAGTTTTACTCTTTTTGAGTTTTAATACTACTTTTTTCTAGTATTCGTTATTCTATGGATGACATAATTAAAAAATCTCAATTCAGAATAAAAAAATCACTCGATAAAGGTTTTGCATATCACCATTTAGCAATAGCTCGATCTGATAAATTCTTGAGAAAACATGATTCTCAAAGACTGCCCATGTTTGTCGTTTATGTTGATTTGGTTGGTTCTACAAAAATGAGCTCAGAACTGGATCCTGAAATCTTCAACACTATTATTCGAGTATTCTCTCAGGAAATGGCTTATGTTATCGAGCATTTTGATGGATATGTCTTAAAATTTGTAGGTGATGCAGTGCTTGGTTATTTTTTAGCTTCTGAGAAAGTTGCTTTTGTTGCAAATAAGACAATTATGTGTGCCAAAACAATGCAACTAGTAATAAAAAATGCAATCAATCCTTTATTGGAAAATAAAAATTATCCAAAATTAAAAATAAAGATAACTCTTGATTTTGGAAATTGCAGTATAATTCGATATGGTTCTGATCGTAATCTCTCTCATATTGATCTAATTGGTCTTACGCTAAATCTTGCAGCAAAAATGCAACAAAAAACTCAGCCTGATCAAATTACTATTGGAGATCATGTTTATGAGAAATTAAATTATAAAAATAAGCGATATTTTTTCAAAATAAAACAGATCCAAAGTCTTGGATTTACCATGATCTAGGAAAAGAAAAACAATATTCTATCTATTCTAATAAAATTAAATGAATCCTAATCTGTTTTTTTATTTTAAATTATTGTTAATTTGACTGCATTTCCATTACTATCCCATGCAAAAATATCTTTATCTCCATATGGGAATCCGACAATTAAAGAAATCAATTCATAAAAATTGTTTAAATCTGTTATAGATGGACTTGGATTTCCGATTGGATGAGAATGGACTGTTCCAACATAGCTGATATCTGCAGGTAGCATATAGTGAGGAAACCCAGATGATGCATGTGCATTAAAAGCAAATGGAGGTATAACCAATCCATCAATTAGGACATTCCCTTTTTTTGATTTACCTCGTAAAATAAGAATTGCTTCGTTTGGATGTTTTATCTGACAAAATGACAAAATACTATCTAAAACATCTTTTTTTAATTTTATTTCACGTTCTGTTTTTTGAATAATTGTATCTGGTTTTGATTTTTTTATTTTAAAGAACATATCTTGGAAACTTCCTTACTACTTTAAAATATTCTTTTTTCTGATGATAGATGCTTTTGTAGTCTTGAAATTTTTATTATTATTTGGAATCTTTAGTTAACATAGTTAATCATTGCCTAAATACAATGATTTCAATACATTATCATGTCACTCAAGGAACAATCTTTGTCAAAAAACGACTCAAAATTAGAAAAAACTAAAATTTCTATCTGTGATCTTTTCCAAAATAACACTTCTGAAATTCTTCAAAAAATGGAATATCAAGTCCCAGTTTACTTGCAAGGTTATTCTGATCTATTTACAAAATATCTTCATTCATTTAACACTCTTTTTGGAACTTGTAGAATGTCTGAAAAACAATTCTTTGATAAACTAGGAGTTGATCATTTTGTATTACAGGAAATTGTGGATTATTGGAATTTTCTAAAAAATCTTTCTTTAATTCAAATCGAATTAAATTCCAAATTTGTTGAAGATTATATTGAATTTAGAGTTTCAACAATTGAGTCATTTGATAAATCTCTGACTTCAATTTTTGATTACTATACAAAAACTTTATCAGAATTCAACAAAAAATAGTTTTTGTCATACTATCAAAATTTGATGTTATCACTCAAAAATTTCCATTGAACGTAATTTTTTGTTTGATCTTGATTTTCTTCTAAGTAACGAGTGACAGCAAGGACATCGAATATTTGTGGTTTCAATAAAAATTGAACATAAGGAGCATCTTTTTTGTCCACTTTCATATTTTTTTGATGTGGATATCCTGTTAGTTTTATGGTAAATACAAATCCCATTACAATGATAAGTCATATCTAGGAGAATTTTTTACTAATCTGAAATTTCTCTAATCTCAATCC
>NZ_AHJG01000194.1:0-5495 GCF_000241145.1 Candidatus Nitrosarchaeum limnium BG20
ATGCCAATGCCAATATTACTTGCACATAAATTAACGCAAAAACTAGCAGAAGTTAGAAAAAATAAAGTTTTACCTTGGGTAAGACCTGATGGAAAATCACAAGTTTCTGTTAGATATGAAAACAACAAACCAATAAAAATTGAAACTATTGTTATTTCAACTCAACATGCACCTGAAATTTCACAAGAACAGATAGCAAAAGAAATCATAGAAAAAGTAATCAAACCAGTTTTAGGAAACTTGTGGAATGATCAAATCAAAATTCACATAAATCCAACAGGAAAATTTGTAATTGGAGGACCGCATGGTGATACAGGACTTACAGGCAGAAAAATAATTGTAGATAGCTATGGTGGATTTGGAAGACATGGTGGTGGAGCTTTTTCTGGCAAAGACCCTTCTAAAGTAGATAGATCTGCATGTTACATGTGCAGATACATTGCCAAAAATATTGTTGCTGCAGGATTAGCAGAAAGATGTGAAGTTCAAGTAGCATATGCAATAGGGGTAGCAGAACCAGTCTCACTTTATGTAAATACATTTGGTTCAAGTAAAATTCCAGAAAGAGAAATAGAAGAGTTGGTCAGAAAAAATTTCAATATGAAACCATCAGGAATTATTTCACAACTTGACTTGAAAAGACCGATTTATAGAAAAACATCAGCTAATGGTCATTTTGGAAGAAATGAGCCTGAATTTACATGGGAAAAAACGGATAAAGCAGATGTATTAAAGAAGGCATCTTCATTATAAGAAATCTTTCAATGCTGTAAATTTCAATTTTGAAAATTTTTGTAGATTTTCAAAATCAGCTTGAAAACTACTGATCATCATGTTTAAGTCATCGACACCATATAGAACATTGTCATTATGTAAAGCATCATAATATGCTTTTTCAAGATCAATTTTATGAATTTTAATTTTTGAATTTTTCAAAAATAAAGTAACATATTTCTCAAAAGTAATTGTTTCTGGACCAACTAAACTTATTATTTTGTTATTATATTTTTTCTTACTTAAAGCATCAAAAATAATTTTAGAAACATCATCAACAAATATTGGTTGAAAAACATATTTTCCAGAACCAGGAATTATTATTTTATCGGATTTTATTTGTTTTTTTAAATTTTTAGATAAGTAATCATCATAGCCTAAAATATCAGAAGGGCGGAATATCGTATAACAGATTCCAGAGTGAATTATTTCTTGCTCTGCTAAATATTTAGAAATAAAATAACCAGAGGTTGTATTTTTTGAAGCACCAAGTCCACTAATATAAATAATTTTTTTTATATTACATATCTTACATAGTTCAATGATTTTTTTTGTAGATTCAACAGTTGAATCAAAATGATTTTTGTTTACAGTTTGAGTAGTAGTGCTTATCAAATGTATTAAAATATTACATTTTTTTAATTCTGGTAAAATGTCTAATTTAGAAAATTTAGGAGTGATAACTTTTTTTTCTAATTTATATTTTTGAAAATTTGTTCTAGATATTGCCAATACAGCAATTTTTTTTGAGGAGAAAAATTTTCTAAGATGTCTAGCAACATAACCATTAGAACCAGTAATTGCAATATTAAAATTATTCTTCATACTATAATTAAACAAAATTAATTTTTAAAACTATCATTTTTTGGATAAAGTTTAGAGATATTATTAAATTTATTCTATCACATTCAAGAAATAGAAATAAAGGTGATTGGTTTAGCGAAAAAGAATGGCAGGAATTTCAGTAGATGGAATAGAGAATTTTGGAACTGCATTATGGATTACTTTTTTTACGATTATGGGTACATTGATAGGTACAGCATTTACTATTTACAAACATTTTACTACTCAGAGAGACAATAAAAGATTGGGATTAATCAAGCAGATTGAACATTATGAAAAAGCATTATATGAAATAGTTAACAGATATCATAATTCAAAGCATGAGTTAAATGATTGTAAGATTTGTGCGGATCATACTTTAGTTGTTTTGGATAAAATATCTTATCTAAGGAAAAAAAAATTACTAGATCAAGATACAGTTGAATATTTTCGATTTTGGTTTTCTGTAGGAGAATCTACTTTAAATTGGTATGCAGAAATTCAAGAAAGAGAATTAAAATCAAATTTCCCTTATTTCATTGATGTAAATAATAGTATAAAAAATAAAGCTCCAAATTACAATTTAGATGAATATTTTAAGAATTTTTTAGCATTAAAAAATAAAAATTAAGAAATTTTTAAAGTTAATATTGATAAATAGACAAAAATTAGAGAAGAGGCTCTATAATATTCTCAAATAATATTTTTGGATCATCTGTTAACGCTTGTTGGAATAATAATTCAGAGTTTATTGAAGTTTGTAAAAAATTTATCATGTTGTTTTCAAGTTTTTTTTCTTGAAACTTATAAAAATTATTTTCGAGTCTTTGTAATAATATTTTTTTAGCAATAAGAAATTTATTGCAAGATTGAGAATTATTACTAACTGAATTAAATCGCTTGTAATATTTATGTAAAGGAATAGAAAAATGATAAGTATGATCTATGATTTCAAAACAATTTAGCATAAACTCTAGATCTTCCATACATGAAAGTTTTTCATCATAGTAACATGGGATCTTTGTTTTATCAAATAAAATCATATTATCAGCTGAATAATTAACATTCTTGTATCTACTGCTTTGAAGAATTCCTTGTTCTTTATTTCCAACATATTTTAAATTATTTCCATTTACATCACGTATTTCAAGAGCACATGAAACTAAATAATTTTTTTGTGTAAGTGGTACACAACATTTCAATTTTTCTGAGTCAAATTCATCATCGGCATCAAGAATTGCTATAATATTACCTGAAGCTATTTCTATGCCAATATTTCTTGCAGTTGAAATTCCCAATTTATTAGTAGAGACAAATTTAATTCGTTCATCTGTTATTCCTTGATTCTTGAGAATTGAAAAATAATCAACATTATCATCATAAATAATAATCAATTCCCAATTTTTATAAGATTGATTAAGGATGCTTTGAACAGAGCGTTCAATGAATGTTTCTGCCTTATTGGCAGGCATTATAATTGTGACTAATTCCATAATTTAAAAAATTTATTATTGAACCCAATAAAAATTACTAAGAATAATACCAAATTAATATTTTAAATTAGTTTTAAAATAATATTAATAGTATAAAAAATGAAAAGAACTATAATTATGAATGATAGTACGTTGAATTGTATTAACAAATCAAAAAAATTAAGAAAGATGTAATGTTTGACCTCCATCTATTACAATTTCTTGACCGGTAAGATTAGAGGCTTCAGGACTAGATAAATAAAAAGCCAAAGCAGAAATTTCTATGGGTTTTAATATTTTTGATAGAGGAATGGTATTTTGAATATCAATTTTATTTAGAGATAGTGATCGTATTCTTTTTTGCATCATTTCGGTTTCAACCCAACCTGGACATATTGAATTTACTGTAATATGCCTAGGTGCAGCATAAAGTGCAAAACATTTTGTAAGTCCTATAATAGCATGTTTTGCAACAGAATAAGCAGATTGATCCGGTACTCCCATTATACCTAAAACAGAGGATATGTTAATGATTCTTCCAACATTATCTTTTATGTACGGTAATGAGTACTTACACATGTAATATACACCATTTAGATTTGTATCTATAATGTTGTGCCAAATTTCATCTGAAGACTGTTCATTTAATGGATTATTACCTGATATTGCTGCATTATTGATCAGAACATCAATTTTACCATATTTTTTAACAATTTTTTTAATTCCATTCTTAATCTGATTTTGTTTTCTTATATCACAAACAAAACTGAAATCAGCTTTTGATTCAGATAGCCAATTTGTAGAAGATGCACAAGTTATAACAATCCAATTTTTATCTTTAAAATAATCTACCATATTCTTTCCAATTCCTCTTGAACCACCTGTGATCAATACAATCTGATTATTAGAAGTCATTGAGCTGTAAATCCCCCATCAACTGATACTATTGTACCATTTACAAAAGATGCAGCATCACTAGCCAAAAAAGCAATCATCCATGCAACTTCATTAGGAAGTGCTAATCTTCCTAGTGGAATACTAGTTTTGTAAAAAGTTTCATTGTCTGTTGGAAAAAGTTTAGGATAAAGAGTATTAATTTTCTTAAAAACATTTTTTAACATTGGAGTGTCAGTAGCGCCAGGTGCAACAGCATTAATTCTAATATTATATTCAGACCAATCTATAGCAGCACTTTTTGTTAATTGAGCTAAAGCTGCTTTACTAGCACCATAAATTGCACAGTGTTTTTTCCCAACAAAAACCTGATCACTAGTAGTATTAACAATTGAACCACCTTTGTTTTTTTTCATAATCGGAATAACAGATTTCATAAGTAAAAATGGTGCTTTGAAATTAATAGTAAGAACATCTTCTATATCTTCTAATGAGGTTTCAACGATATCTCCAATAGTGGTAATACCTGCATTATTAATCAAAATATCTATTGTACCAAATTCACTAACAACATTTTGAATATGTGAATTAATTAAATCAAGGTTTTTAAGATTGATTTCAGGTAGATCAAATCCTACTACTTTAGCACCTAAATTTTCTAAAAGTTCTTTTGTGGCTTTACCTATTCCGCTTTTATGACCAGTAACTATCGCAATTTTATTATTTAATCCAGGAAGACTATAATGAAATTCTTTCATGTTATTTTAATTCTAATAATGAATATAATAATTCTACATTTATTACAAAATCAAAGAAGAGTTAATACGTCAAAATAGGCATGACTGGTGTGGTAGATATTAAAAAAGAGAAATTAAGAACTGGATATACTACAGGTACTTCGGCAACTGCAGCTGCCAAAGCTGCATTACTATCAATAATTACACAAACAAAAATTGAAAATATTGATGTAAAATTACCTAAAGGTAGTTTTATCAAAATACCAATTCATTTTTGCCAATTTGATGAAAATAAAGCTAGGTGTTCTGTAATCAAAGATGGGGGAGATGATCCAGATGTAACGCATGGTGCAGAGATCATAGTGGATTTATCTTTTTCAGATAGAATTAATGAAATTGAAATTGATGGTGGAGAAGGAGTTGGAATAGTAACCAAACCAGGATTGGGACTAGAACTAAACAAATCTGCAATTAATCCAGTTCCAAAAAAAATGATTAATGAAAACTTAAGAGAGATTATGGATAAACATCATTTAAAAAAAGGAATCAAAGTAGTAATTTCTGTTCCAAAAGGAAGAGAGTTAGGTCCTAAGACAGATAATCCAAGAATTGGAATTTTAAATGGAATTTCAATTTTGGGAACAAGCGGTATTGTAATACCATTTTCAACTGCATCATATGCTGCATCAATTAGACAAAATCTTGATGTAGCAATTGCAATGGGAAATAACACTGTTGTTCTTACTACGGGGGGAAGAAGTGAAGATTATGCAAAAAAAATCATAGATTTGCCTGA
>NZ_AHJG01000193.1:0-52448 GCF_000241145.1 Candidatus Nitrosarchaeum limnium BG20
TTTTTTGAGCATTTGTACAACACTTGGTTGTCTAACATTGAGCATTTTTGCAATGGTACTGATTTTGACATCTTCTCCTCTTTCTTTAATGTGCCAAATTGCCTTTAGATACATTTCAACATGCTCTGCTTCTGCAGTCCCTACAAAAAGAGTTTCATCGTTATCATCATTTATTGCCTCCATACTATACCATCTTTGAATCTTTTAATAAATATTCAAAGTATGATCGTGCAAATCCGGCCAATCCGGTATGATCTGCCCATATTGCTACTATGTCTGATGTGTTCATCTCTTTCATTTCAGGTCCAAGTAAAATCACGACATATCGGTTATCTGAAATTATTCCACCACCAAAGAGTCCTTTTTTGATTTTTACTGTCGCAACTCTGCTTATTGCTTTGATGGAATCTTTATCCATTTTATCTGATGTCAATATTGTAATTTTTACCCCTTTATCATGAAGTGATCTTAATTTTGGTAAAGCCTGTCTTACTAGTTCTTGTCCTGCTTCAGGCAATGCAATCATTACCTCATTTCTGCAAGATTCAACCATCTCTAAAATTTTTGAGGCGATATTTATTGCACCTGATAATACCCATATATCTGGTTTCTCACTAGTTCCACTTTTTTCATATAATGGTACTAGTTCTTTTAAAATAATATTTTGATTTTGTAAAAATTCATTTTGCATCTTTTGTTTAGTCGTTTCTAATCCTGTAGATGGCGATTTTGCAAAATATTTTGTTGGTCTTGAGTCATCAGAGCCTATCCATCCTTTTTCTTCTAGCGTTCCCAGCACCTCATAAATTTTTGAATATGGAACTCCTGATTTTTGACTAAGATCAGCTGCTGTCAATTCTCCAGATTGAAGCAATGAAGTAAATGTTCTAATTTCGTAGCTAGTAAGACCTATCTTTTCTAGAGACTTTCTTGTCTTATCTGATATGTTCATGCGATCTACTCGTTCAGTTTTGTTATTTAAATCAGACATGCCTAATTACTAAATTCCATACGGGGGTGGGTGTGAAATGGGTTATATAGCATCTCGGAAGAATTTCCAATACAGGCATGGCATTAATTCAGATTTCCAATCAATCAACTAAAAGTCTAGGAAAAAAATCCACCATTAGATTCACTCAAAGCATATGTCCTGACTGTAACATGATCTTGGATGCTGAGGTATTTGAGAGAGACGATAAAGTCTACATGTCAAAGATTTGCCCAACTCACGGTGAATGTGAAGAGTTATACTTTGGTTCTTATCAAATGTACAAAAAATTCAGTACATATTGGATGGATGGCAAAGGTGCTCATTCTCCAAACGTAATGATTGACAAATGTTCATGTCCAAATAACTGTGGATTGTGCTCAAACCACCTATCTCATAGTGGATTGGCAAACATGATCGTAACTAACAGATGTGATTTAACATGCTGGTATTGCTTTTTCTATGTAAAGAAAGGTCTTGAAGGCGCTTACATGTACGAGCCAGATCATACACAAGTACGAGGTATGATGAAAACACTAAAGGCTGAAAGACCAATTCCAGGTAACTCTATCCAAATTACTGGTGGTGAACCAATGCTAAGAGAAGACATTGCTGATGTTATTAAAATAATGAAAGAAGAAGGTGTTGACCATGTCCAGATGAATACAAACGGTATCAGACATGCAATGGATCCAGAAGCAGCAAGAGAAGTCAGACTGGCTGGATGTAACAACTTGTATCTATCATTTGATGGTGTAACTGCAAGAACAAATCCAAAGAATCACTGGGAAATTCCTTATGCCCTTGACAGTTGCAGAAAAACAGGTACAACTGTAGTATTTGTTCCAACTGTAATCAAATCAATTAATGATCATGAATTAGGTGGAATTATCAGATATGCACAAAAGAACATGGATGTAGTTCACGCTGTAAACTTCCAACCAGTATCACTAACTGGAAGAATGGGTAAGGGAGAACGTGAAAAATATAGAATCACAGTTCCAGATTGCATTCAAAGAATTGAAGAACAAACAAATGGTGAGGTAACAGTTGATGACTGGTTCCCAGTACCAAGTTGCATGCCACTAACCAATGTAATTGAAGCATTCTCTAGTAAACCAAAGTATGAGTTATCTATCCACTTTGCTTGTGGGGCAGGTACATACATCTTTGAGGATGCAGAGACAAAGAAATTCGTTCCACTAACTAAATTCTGTGACATTCAAGGAATGCTTGAACTATTTGAGGACAAAGCAGAAGAGATTCGTTCTGGTAAAAACAAATACTTTACAATGCTTGAAGTTGTAAGAAAACTCAAAGGATTTGTTGATACAAAGAAGCAACCAGCTGGATTAGACCTAGCAAAGATGTTTGGTAATATCTTGATGAAGAGATCATTTGAGTCCATTGGCTCATGGCACGTCAAAGGATTATTCTTAGGTATGATGCACTTCCAAGACAAATACAACGAAGACTTGGAAAGACTACAAAGATGTGATATTCATTACTTAACCCCAGACCTTAGAATTGTTCCATTTTGTGCATTTAATGTAATTCCAGAATGGTATAGAGACAGAATTCAAAAGAAATATTCCATCACAGTAGAGGAATGGGAACAAAGAGAAGGAGTTAAACTAGAAGATGGTCTGTATAGAGGATTAATGAGACGTGGAGCAGGCGATGAACTTGCTGCTGGCTGTGCAAAAAGCCAGATGTTCCATGATGCTGCTCAAGCTACAATGTAAAATAACATACAAATCTAACATATTTTAAGACGATTCAATTATTTTGGCTAGTGAAGTTCCTTTTCATTTCCCCTCGATTTAGTGGTGGTATAGGTGGACATGCTGCAATGTTAGCAGATCAATTAATACAAAAAGGGCATGAAGTTACAAAAATGGAAACTCCCCACATCCCAATAAAAAATCTAAAAAAATCCAAGTTTTGCAATATTTGGGACAATCAAAGGCTTACTAAACCGAGAAAAATATGACATAGTTCATGCTTTTAATGTACCATCAGCATTTGCAATGCGATATTCAAAAGGTACAAAGAAGGTTTTATCAATACATGGCGTATTCAGTGAACAGGTAAAAAAACTACATTCAAACTCAGTTAGTTCTATTGCATCATTTACAGAATCTAAAGTAGTAAAATGGGCAGATAAATTAACTACTGATTCAAAAATATCAAAAAATGAATATAAAAAAAATTAAATCTAGATTTTGAATATTTACCTTCTGCAATAGATACAGAAAAATTAGAAACTATTCCTGATGTTAAAAAAATTCCATACCAAGTACTTTATCTTGGAAGAGATAGTTTTGAAAAAGGAATAGATATTCTAAAACATGCGGAAAAATCTATAGAAGGAAAAGTTATCTATTGTACAAATCTACCATGGTTTGATGCAATGAAATTACTAAAATCTTCAAGTGTTTTAGCAGTTCCATCTAGAATGGAAAGTCTACCTACAAATATCAAAGAAGCATTTTTTTTAAAAATTCCAGTCGTTGGAACAAATGTAGGTGGTATTCCAGAATTAATTCAACATACTAAAACTGGAATATTAGTTCCTTCTGGAGATTCAACTAAATTATCATCTGAAATTAATAAAATTCTAAAAAATAAAGAAAATTCTGAAATGATACAAGCAGCTTATGAATTTGTAACTAATGAAATGAGTTGGAAAAAAATTATTCCAAAATATATTCATTTTTATCAAGATTTACTAAATAATTAAAAATCTGAATAAATTTTTCTTAAACCTTCATTTAATACAGTTTGAAATTTCCAACCAAACACTTGTTCAGTTAATGAAGTGTCTGCTTGACTAAACTTTATATCTCCTTCTAATTCTTCTGAATGAACTGATGTAATATCTTCGCCAGATATTTCTATTAAAATTTCTGCCAAGTGGTTTATTGTAGTACCTATTCCAGTCCCAATATTAAAAAATCCCTCTTTAATTTTACTTTTCATTGATACAATGTTAGCTTTCGCAATATCATCCACAAAAATAAAATCTCTAATCTGTTCACCATTACCGTTAATTTGGAGATGTTTTTTTTCTTTTAATTTAGTTAGAAATTTTGTTATGACTCCTGCATAGGAACCCGTTTGTCCAATACCATAAACATTAAAATATCGTAATCCAATTACATCCAAATTCATTTTAGAATATTTTTCTGCAAGAATTTCATCCTTTAATTTTGTAATTCCATAAGGATTAATCGGATTTTTTGGAAATGATTCTTTGATTGGAATTTTTACAACATTTCCATAAACGCTGGAACTGCTAGCAAAAACTACTTTAATATTTTTTTCTTGAGCAATTTTAAATATATTTTCTGTTCCAATCACATTCACCTCATTGTACTCATTTTGATTTGTAAATGACTCTTGTACTATTGTTAAAGCTGCTTCATGAAAAATTCCATCAAAATCATAGATGATTTTTTTCATCTCTTCATAATTACGAATATCCATTTTTACAAATTCAATTTCATTATAAACATCTTGTATATTCTGTATTTTTCCTGTATGCAAATTATCAATTACTGTTACAGAATTTCCTTCATTTACTAATTCTCTCACAATTCTGCTTCCAATAAATCCTGCCCCCCCAGTAACTACATATTTCATATTTTTTCTATTTTTCTTGGTTGTTTAAGTATTAATCATAAATTATTTGCCAAAATTATAAAGATGGCTATTTAAGGTTCTAATTTAAAGTAGTTGATGAATTTGGAACTATCAAAAATTATAACTTTACAATCAGATCAAATTAATTCTCAACTAAATTTAGATTCAATTAAAGTTGCAGTTGTTGGAATTGGTCGTATTGGACTCCCCACTGCAATATTATTTGCAAAATCTGGATTGACAACCATTGGAGTAGACATTAATCAAAACTTAGTTGAGAAAATCAATCACAGTATTTTTCCTTTAGACGATGAACCAGGAATGAAAGAAATTTTTAATGATGTAATAAAAAATAAAAAGCTTATTGCTACTGTTGATATAAAACATGCTCTTTCTCAAGTAAATGTTGTTATTCTATCTTTGCCTACTCCCATGACTGATAATAATATTCCAGACTATTCATCATTAGAATCTGTTGGAAAACAAATTCATGATTTTCTTTGCCCCAACTCTCTTGTTATTGTAGAAAGCACAGTTGAACCAGGTTTTATAGAAAATATTTTGATACCAATTATTGAAGGACAAGATAAAAAATTTGAAGCAGGTAAATCTTTTAGTATTGGTGTATGTCCTGAAACTGCAAACCCTGGGGAGATTCTAAAAGATTTCAAAACATTACCTAGGTTAGTAGGAGGAATTAACAATAAGTCGTCCGAATTAATTTCTTTGATTTATTCTCATGTTTTTTCAGTTGATTTAATTCAAATGCCTAATTGTAAAACTGCAAATGCAGTAAAATTAACTACTAATGTATTTAGAGATGTTAACATTGCATTTGTAAATGAATTAGCATTACTTTTTGAAAAGTTGGGAATAGATATTTTTACTGTTTTAGATGCTGCAAAGAGAAAATATAATTTTCAAGTACATTATCCAGGATCAGGTGTAGGTGGTCCGTGTCTTCCTGTAAATTCATACCAAATCATTAATTCTGCATTATCAAACTCCTTACCTATACCTAAGCTAATTTCTGTCTCCAGAGAAATTAATGAACGAATGCCTATCCATACCTTACAATTATTGAAAGATGCTCTAGATAGTATTGATAAAAAAATTATAAAAAGTACAATAGGAATTCTTGGAGTTTCATACAAACCAAATGTCAAGGATATTCAATTAGCACCTGCAGAAAAAATTATTTCTGAATTAAAATCATTAGAATGTAATATAAAAATATTTGATCCCTATTTTATTTCAACAGATGTTTTTTCAATTAGAACTGAACAAAAAATTGAAGATATGATTTCAAATTCTGATGCAATATTGATATTAACAGCTCATCAAAATTTCTTTTCAATTAATCCTGAAATTTTTAATAAATTAATGAAAAAACCTATAGTTATTGATACAAGAGGTATATTTGATATTACAGAATTAAATAGATTAAAAATTATCTATAGAGGAATTGGTAGGCCATATTGAGTTTACAAGTAAATCCACTTTCAATTATTTCCATTCTGACTTTACGTTATGACCTAACTACTACATCACCTATTCAAAAACTAAATTGGACTGATTTTTCTCAAAAAAAAGTGTCTAATCCCGAAAAAACAGTTCAAGATATGATTTCAAATTATTATCTTGAAAATTTGGAAAAAAAATCAAATGTTGGAATATCTTTAAGCAGCGGTGTGGACTCTACTTTGTTATTAGCTCTTTTGAAACAAGCAATTCCTAAATTAGATGTAAATTCATTTTCCATTCGTTTTAGTGATAGTCTTGACGAAACAAAAAATGCCAAAAAAAATTGCAGATAATTTAAACACAGCACATCATATAATTGAAGTTGAAAATTATTTTGAAGAACTCCCAAAAGCAATTTCCATCACAAAATTACCATTTTGGGACATTCACTGGTATTACTTAGCAAAATATGCTAGCTCATATTCAAATGCTATAATTTCTGGAGATGGTGGCGATGAATTATTTGGTGGGTATACTTTCAGATATAATTCGTTTTTAGCCTTGATTAATTCTAAGTCTACCAAGAGAGAAAAGACCGTTTCATATTTAAATTGTCATAATAGGGATTGGATTCCAGAACAAGAGCAACTTTTTGGAGAAAAACTGCACTTCAATTGGGAAAAAATTTACACTATAATTGATGAATATTTTGATAATTCTCTAAATGCGTTAGATCAGGTATTTTTAGCAGATTTTAATGGAAAATTGTTATATAATTGGTTACAATTAAATCCTAAAATAAACTCATTTTTTAATCTGCAATCCATTTCTCCATTTTTAGATCCAAAATTAATTAATTTTACTTCACACATTCCAAATGAAATGAAATATGATCCCACAAAAAAACTTGGAAAATTAATCTTGAGAAATATATTAAAAGAATTTAATGTAGAAAAATTTGTAATTCCTAAAAAGCAAGGATTTTCTGTAGATACAAAAAGCCTTTGGAAAAATTACGGAAAAAAATTATGTGAGACTTTTCTAGTGGATGGCGAAATTATCAAAGATAAATTAATTAATAAAAATTGGATTGATGATAATATTGATAAAGAACTAGATATTAGACATGTAAATAAATTCTATGGTCTTCTAGCTTTAGAAATATGGCATAGATTATTCATTTCCAAGAATATGGCAGCTGCAGAAAAATTAACGATAAAATAAAATTTTTAATTTTTATGTATTAATGATAAATCTTAGATTGTAAAAATTTATCCTTTGATTTTTTTATAATTTAAAATAATTTATTTTTTTTCAATATCAGTTAAAACCTTTCTAAATTTTTCTATCTCTTCTTTATTTATTTTACCTGTTTGTACATCTAATAAAACTCTGAACATTTTTGAATATAGTGGATTTTCAAGATATTTGATATTATTTTCTACACTTAATTGAGTTCTTCTATGCCAAAACCCAATAATTATTGATATCGGAATATATGTAATTATAAAAATCAATCCAAATAACCATAAATTTGAAATTAAGTCTTTTAATTCAGATTCCCCTTCTATCAAAAATCTGTATGTGACTATAATAAAATTTATCATAGTTAATGGAAACATAAGATATATTGCATGTCCTGTTCTACCATCTACCCATCTTCTTCTAGTCCAATAACTATTCATATTCCACCAAATTCAAATTTCTTCTCAATTTTCACAAGCACTTCTCTAAATTTTTCTATCTCTTCTTTTGTCGCTTTACCTGTTTGCACATCTAACATTGTTCTAAACATCTTTGCAACAAATGGATTTTGTTCCATACTTAGTGTTGTTTCTACTCTTAACTGAGTTCTTCTATGCCAAAACCCAATAATTATTGATACCGGAATATATAATGCTAAAAATACAACAACAAAAATCCATAATTCAGGAACAATTTCTTTCAAAAATGGAATCTTTTCAATAAGTAATCTATATGAAATTAAAACAAAATTTACAAATGTTAAAATAAATATTAAATATGTACTATGCCCCATTCTGAATTCCCACCATCTACTCCTCATCCAACCTTCTCGCATGAGATAACACTTTCATACACATGTTTAAATGTTAAAGATTATTTTATGTAATTTTATTCGTGTTCTTTTTACAAATATATTCCAATTTCTAAACTCAATTTTTATACTATTTTTTTATAGTAATTCTGAATAAATCGTTGTTAGTTTATTCCCAAATTCTTGATAGGAAAATTTTTCCAAAAAATCTGTATCCCAATTTTTAAATTTCTTTTCATTTTCTAATATTGTTATTATCGCATTTTTTAATTCATCTTTATTTGATGGTTTTATCACTATACCGTTATTTTTTTCTTCATCTATGTATTCTTTTGAAGCACCAACATTTGTTGTAATTGTTGGAGTTCCTGATGCTAGAGATTCTATTATTACATTTGGTAATCCTGCGGATAATCCAGTATTTACTAATACTGTTGCAATGTTGTAATAATAACAAGCTTTTTCATGATTCAACCTACCTGTTAAAATAATCTTTTTTTCAAGATCATGATTTTTTATAAAATTTTTAATAAATTCTAATAATGGCCCATCTCCAATAATTATTAATTTAATATTTTCAAATTTAAAATTCAACTCATTAAAAATTTCTAATAATAATTCAAGTCCTTTATTTTTTGTTAGTCTTCCTACATATAACAAATATCTAAAATTTACATCCAAAGAGATTTTTTCAGCTACTTTATTTCTTTCACGTTTTTTAAACAATGTTAAATCTATTGGATTAACTATTTGTGATATGTTTTCTCTTTTAATACAAAATACTTCCTGAAGAACATTGATTTCTTCTATACTTGATACTAAAATTTTATCACATTTCTGTAGTGCAGCTTTTTTGATAGATTTTCTAATTGGAATCAACCATTTATTATTTCCACCTGCCCATCTAGCTACAATTGGCATTTTTTTATATAATTTGAAAACTGAATAATCAAACATATCTGGAACCTTATACATTACATAATATCCTGATACAAAATTACAAATTTCATAGTTTTTTTTAATATTTTTGATAAGCTGTGGAGAATATATTATTGGTTCATGTAAGAAGTTGATTTTTTTAGCTGGTATTCTAATTATGGTATGACCATATTTGTGTATAAATTTTTTCTCAATTTTTTCTTGAGACATATAATATACAATAGGCTCAAATTGTTTACTTGATAATGCTTTTGCAATTCTATGATAAAAATGATCTTCATTACAAATCACTTCTTCCATAAATTTATCATTCAATCTAGTTTCATAAACATCATCTTCTAAAAATGCTGAAACTAATGGAATCTTCATAATTTAAGAGATTTAATCATAATAATATAGTTTAATGATTAATTATATTTTTAATATTTTGACAAAAATTTTTCTTACTAATATGTTTCTTAATATAATGGTATTTTAATTATAAATCATGAATAATTATGATGTAGCTATTATTGGTTCAGGTTTTGTCGGTACTTCGTTAGCACACTTTTTACAAAATTACTTTTCTGTAAAAACATTTGATATTGTTTCTCAATCATCATTATTGACCAATTCAAAAATTCCTCACGAATTAATTGATATTACTGATTTTAATTCATTACAAAAAATTGGTAATCCTAAAGTAATTATTCATTCTGCAATAATTCAAATTCCCAAAATAAATGAAGACAAAAATTTGGGATACAATGTTAATGTTAAAGGAACTCAAAATATCTGTGAAATAGTATCTCAAAACTCATCTATCCAAGGAATGCTTTTGATAAGTTCTTGGCACACATATGGTGAACAACAATTAAAAGGACTTTTACAAGAAAACATTGGATATAGGCCTGACATGGTTGAGGATAGAGCAAGACTTTATGCATTATCTAAAACAATTCAGGAATGTTTGATAAGATTTTATGATGAAAAAACTCCAAACAAAATTTTTGGTGCATTAAAAATAGGAACAGTTCTGGGTGAAGGAATGCCAAAGGGTACGGCAGCTAATCTATTTATTGAAAAAGCAATTTCTGGTGAAAAACTAACTCCATTTAAACACAGTATGAATAGACCCATGCTTTATGCATCAATCACTGATATTTGTAAGGCAACCAAAAATTTTGTTAATCTAATCATTGAACAGAAAAAGACATCTAATAATAGTATTGAACATGTTATGAATATTGCATACCCTCACCCCATTTCTATTTTAGATCTTGCACATATTATTTCCAATTCTGTAAATAAATATACTAATGGAAAAATCAAACCTGAAGTATCTATCATTGATCAAGGACTTGATGAAGTAGGATCATCAACTGACAAAGACAATATTGAATTAGATGTATCAAAAGTTAAAAATTTTTTGAATATGGAAACATTAACAAGTCCACAGGAACAAATTGATATTTTGATTAAAAAAAAATTAAGTACCACAAATTAATATTAATATGTCTGAAAATAAATCAGCTAATGTTCTAGTATGGTTAGATCAGGGGCCATATTCTTTTATTAATCTAGCCATTGCAAAATCATTATCAGAGTTTGGAGTGTATAATTTTTTTGGAATTGTAGCAACTCGTCAAGATGTTAGTTTTTTTAAAGAACAAAAAATCATCCAATTTAATGAAATACTCTATTATCCAGATTGTTATATAAACAAATCATTTTTTGATATTGATTATTTAAAAATTTTTGAAAAAGAATTTGATTTAAATTTATGGTTAGATGTTTATGGTGAAAGATTTTTTCATAAACATAGAACTAATTTTCATAACTTTTCACAATCTGAAATATTAGTAATTGTTGAAAATTCAATTAGATTTTTTTTAGAACTATTAAACCGAATAAACCCAAAATTAATCATAATGCAAACAGCTGGTGAAAACATAGCTAATACTTTACTTTATAAAATTGCAAAAAAATTAAAAATTAAAACTTTAATGATAAATCCCACTCATATTCATAATAGAATTGTTGTTTCTAATAATCTTATAAATGAGGAAATTTCAAATGAATTTCAAAAAATAATTTTGAGTTTAAATGAAAAATTACAAAATTATGGACCTGATTACATTAAAAATCAAAGTCTGGTTGAAACAGTTAAAGTTCAACATACATTTAATTTTGATAATTCTAGTATTGCACAAAAAATTTCTCACTATATTCATCGAATTTCTAATGACCCAGAGCATATCTACCAAAATACTGGAAAAACAAAATTAAAAATGATTAAATCAAAATTTGCATCAAAAATTGAAACTAAAAAAGAAAAACATTTTTAGATAAAATTGCTCTTTATGAAATAGAAGATGAAAAATTCATTTATTTTCCTTTACATACAGAACCAGAAGCAAAAATTCTAGCAATTTCTCCATTTTTTAGTAATCAATTGGCTGTGGTTGAAAACATTGCACGTTCTATTCCTATTGATTTTATTCTTTATGTAAAGGAGCATCCTGGACAAGGCTTGAAACAATGGAGATCTACTGAATTTTATAAAAAAATTCATGAATTACCTAATGTCAAGCTAATTCACCCCTCAATAAATTCTCAAGATTTGATATCCAAATGTTCTTGTGTAGTATCTATTACAGGTTCTACTGGGTTTGAGGCTTTGTTCTATAAAAAACCAGTAATATTATTTGCTGATGAATACTATGATTGTTTATCTATGGTATCTAAAGTAAAAAATCTTACTGATTTACCAAATCTGATTTCTAAAAATCTCACATCATTTGAATTTAATAATAAAGAATTCAATGCATTAATGAATTCAACTCTTTCACAATCTATCCCATTACCTTATTTTCAAATAATGAAGGATGCTTTAACAGTTTCTTTATTACAACGTCATGAAAAAAATTCTATATTGACAGAAAAAGAATTCAATAATTTCTATAAAAAATATAAAAATAATTTTGAGTTACTTGGAAAAGAATTTAAAAAAAAATTATTTAATTAATAATTTTAAATTATTAACCATATTCATTGTATAGTTTTACAAGTTTATTTATTTCTATTATTGCATTATATTTTTTTTCAATTTCATTTCTTAGTTTTCTACCAATTTCTTTTCTAGTATTTTCATCCATTAGTACTTCTATTAAATTAGAAATTTCTTCAATAGTATCCCCAATTGATAAAAGATCATTTCTAAAATCTACTGCTCCAGCAGATGTAGTGATAATTGGCATTTTGCAAGCTGCAGCTTCTAAAAATTTATTTTTTGAACCTAAATATCTGGCATAATTTGGATATGGTGCAAATAATACACTACATTTTCTTAATGTGTTCTTGTAATCATTTACTACCCCCAAAAATTCAGTATTTTTATTATTTAACTGACTTCGAAAAAATTGATTAGTTTTTCCAATAAACACAAATTTAATTTTTGGAAATCTTGTGACAATTTTTGAAATAATGTCTAATCCTTCATAATTGATAGTTCCTGGAAGAAATGGCCCAACTAATGCAATCTTTAAAGTAGTGTTTTCAGTAGGCATAAACTCATCTACAAAAACTGCATTTCTTATTAATGTAGAATTTTGTATTTTTTGAACTTTTTCTTGAATATCTTCACTAGAACAAATTAAATGAACTGCATTTTTGAATAATTTTGTTTCAACTCTTTTATAAAAAATAGATTTAGCAATGTAACCATATTTTTTCCAAGATGTAATTGGAAATCCTTTTGATAAATTTTTTGATTGGATATATTCTAAACCATGTATATCAACAAAAAATTTCTCATTTTCTAATAATCTTCCAGAGAACTGATGAGCATGAACTAAAGAATTTTTTACATCATTTAATTTTAATTTAGTAAAACTATCAATCATTTTTGCATCTTTAAATCCAACTTTTTCTAATGCATTAATTTGCCATTTTGGTCTAACCGTGCTTCCATTTACTACTTTACAGTTATGTACAGTTATTATTGAAACTTTTTGCATTAATTCTACACTTTATTGTTTTTTCATTTAGTTAAATTCATTATGTTCTTAATTTACTCCAGAAATATGGTAGAATCATGCTGTTTATGTAAATATAAGAATCTTAAAGTTATTTCTAATTTTGTTCGAGATTCACCTATTCATAAAATTGTAAAATGTTTAAATTGTAATCATATACAACTATCCCCATTTCCAAAATCAATATCCGATGAGATTTATTATAATAATGATCAACCTACTGAGAATATCAAATTTTCCTTTAGTATTAAAAATATTGAAAATAGGAGCTCCGTTGATTTAACAAGAAGGATTAATCTAATTAAAAAAATCACTCCTAAAAATGGTAGGATTTTAGAAATTGGTTCTGGTCATGGATTTTTATTAAAAAAATTACAAGAATTAAAATTTTCTGTGACTGGGATTGAAGTATCAAAAGATCGAAGAATAATTTCTAAAAAAGTAGCTCCTAATGTACAAGTATTAGATATGGATGTGAATGGCAATATTCCCAAGATCTCCAATTTGGATTCTATTGTGATGTTTCATGTCTTAGAACACATTGTTGATCCTATTATATTTCTTAAAAAGGCTAGAAAACTTCTTTCCAAAAATGGAAAAATAATAGTTGAAGTACCGAACATTAATGATCTTCAATTAGATCAAAATGAGTATTATAGAAATTGGTATTGGCAAAGGGCTCATTTACACTACTTTTCCCCCAACATTCTAAAAAATATATTCTTAAGATCTGGAATGAAAAATATGAAAATTATTGCTGTTCAAAGATATAGTTTAGAAAATATGTTTAATTGGTCTCTTTTGAAAAAACCTCAAATTCAAAGTCCATCATTTCAAATAAATAAAAACTATGCATGGTTGGAAGATTATTACAAGTCATATTTATCTAAAAAATTTATTTCTGATACAATTCTTGTAGTGGGAACTAAATAATTAAGCAAGAATTTCTCTCAGTTTTTTCATTGCAGGAATTTCTGACTCCCAAATTCTTTTTCTCCCATCACCTAATATTTTATCTAAAGTTCTAATATCTTTTACCATTCTCATTAATCCAATTGGTTCTAATGAAGCTGCCTGATCTGAACCATACATGGATCTATCCAAAGTAATATGTCTCTCAATTGATGTCGCACCTAAAACAACTGCAGTAACACATACAAGATATGCCGATGATTCATGTCCACTATAACCTACATCACATTTGAATTTCTTTTTTAAGGTTTGAATTACTTTTAGATTGGCTTCTTCTATTTTCATAGGGTATGCACTATGTGAATGCATTAATTCAAATGGACAATCATATTTTTTAAAAATTCTTATTGCATCACTAATTTGTCCCATAGTGCTCATTCCTGTAGAAATGAATGTGTATTTTTTTTCCTCCGCAATAATTTTTAATAATTTTTCATTTACTAACATTGCTGAAGCTACTTTATTGTATTTTGTTTTAAACTGTCTCATGAGTATTTGACTGTCAACATCCCAACATGATAAATACCATGGGATTTTTTTAGATTTACAATATTGATTAATTTTCTTATAATCTGAAACAGTGAACTCTAATCCTTTTTTTTGATCTCTTTGGGTTGTTCCCCATGGACTATCTCTAGGCGAATCTAATATTTCTTTGGAGTATACTTTTTCTATGGTTCTTTTTTGGAATTTTACAGCATCGCAACCTGCAGAAATAGCTACATCAATCAAATTTTTTGCAATATCTAAACTTCCATTATGATTTATTCCAATTTCAGCAATTATGAAAACCATTTTTCTTAAACTTCCTTTTTCTAAAATCTATTTACTTTGATAAGTAATTTCATAATCATTAATTGGTTAATTATTGTTTAGTTTCAATTTTTTGGTATATTTCTTGTTCTGATTTACATATTTGACAATATTTTGACCACTTTTCATCATGTTTCCATTGATTTTCCCCTGTTTGTTGATATCTTTGATGTGCCATTTGGAGCATTCGCACTACATCGTGTTTATACATAAATTGTTTCAACGCATATAGTTCTGGAATTGTAAAGTATTGACTTACAGTAGCAGTATAATCAGTTGCATCCCCACATTCACTCATAAAAGCGTCTAATGCTTGTAAATTGAGCTTTTTTAGGTAATTTTGATTTTTACTCTTGTTTTGATTTAAAATTTTAATTTTTTCATCATACTGTTCTAAAATTTTGTCTTTGTTGTTATAAAATAATGGACTACCAACATATGGGGTACAAATAAATGGATTTACCACAATTCCATTTTTCATCCAAAATGTGACTGTTTCCATAAGATCATTAATATCTTCATGTGGATTCCCAATCATAAATGTTGCAATTGGCTGCAATCCTGAATTTTGAATAGCATTGATCGTTTTTTGCAAATGTTCTTGTGTTTGTCCTTTTTGAATATCTTGAGATAAAACCTTATCTGATGCAGACTCAAAACCAAATGAAATATATGAACAACCCGCATCTTTCATTACTTTAATTAATTCTGGTTTTGTAGCAACACTAGGTGCATCCCCTAATGTACCCCATTTTACTTTCTTATCTAATCCTTCTTCAACATATAATTTACAAAATTCATTTGTCCACTTAGCATTACTGGTCATATTTTCATCACTGATTGTTAAAAAATCAATATTGTATTTTTCATATAATAGACTTACATTATCTACAGCATATCTGGGAGTAGGCCATCTTGCAGGTAATTGAAATGTATCGTTATCTTTATCAATTTCTCTAACTAATAATTCACCAGCTTTTCTATCCCCCCTCCCTAAAATATTCTGCATATCAATTCTTGACATTCCATTATGTGAACAAAATGTACAACCTCTTGGACATCCTCTTTCCCAAACAACTGTAAGTCTTCTTTTAGAGTTAATAGCATCAACAGAATATGGCATTGATGAATATCTAAAATAAATATCTAATTCATAAAGATCGTAACTAGGATATGGTACATCGTCTAAATTAGAAATTAACGCTCTTGGTTTTGTAAAAAAGAATTCATTATTCTTTCTAA
Source organism: Candidatus Nitrosarchaeum limnium BG20 (assembly GCF_000241145.1). NCBI lineage: Archaea > Thermoproteati > Nitrososphaerota > Nitrososphaeria > Nitrosopumilales > Nitrosopumilaceae > Nitrosarchaeum > Candidatus Nitrosarchaeum limnium. The sequence continues at coordinate 16,136 of NZ_AHJG01000193.1, forward strand.
TACATAATCCTCCAACACTATCAAAATCCTTACTACCTTTTTCAATTTGATCATAAACTTCCTCAAAAGTTATTTCGCCTTCACCAATACACGCCAAATCAATTTCTGGAATTAGTTGCATTATTTCATCCGGATTATAGGTAATCCACCCACCCCCTGCAATGATTATAGAGTCCTTAGCATGTTTTCTAATCATTGGAATTATCTGCTTCATTCTGGAATATGTTGAAGTTAATCCACCAATACCTATAAGATCCCATTTTTCGCTTGAGATTTCTTCTTCTATTACCTTGGATGGAACATATCCACCACCATAATTCATTCTTAATGCATTAAGATCTAAAATTCCTACATGTCCATTCTTTTTTTCAACAATTGAGGCTAAAATACCTGCCCATAGTGGATTACTATATGGTTTTCCATCAAGCCTAATTTCTGGTACAACAAATAATACTTTCATCTATTCCACTCTATATGTTATAGCATATAAAATCTAACTATATTTTAATAAATTCTTTGAGAAAATCTTCGAATTTAACACATTGAATTCTTTCTCCAAAAATTGATCCTCCTTGAGTAGCATTAATTGTGGTTATTTCTACAGGTGATCTTTTTATGAATTCCTTAAATCCTGAACTATAATACTGAAAAATAGGATCCAAGATACAATAAGACTGAAAATCAGGATTGTAAATTTTTGGAAATAATTTTTTAAAGGAAGGGCTGTTTTCTTGAATATCTATTTTTTTACATGTATTATTATGTGTTAAAATTTTTTCTAAATTATCTGATTCTTCCCACCCGTGATTTATTCCAATTAAGACAATTTTTGAGCATTTCAAAATCTTCCAACCAACAAACCATGATGATGTTCCTACATTCCCACCAGTTTGAATTGCTGGTAATCCATTTGTATGATTTTTTGCCCTTGTCATAAGTGCAGAAATTTGATTAAATGATTTTTCCCCTTCATTATAATCAACAAGACTATGCATCCAATGTATTTTAATGCCTGCTTTTTCAGCCCTTTCTATGGTAGTTGGATTAGAAACTGTAGAAAAAATTCCTTTTATTTCATTTCCATACAAATCTACAATCTCATCATCATAAAATTTTCTTGTGTCTTCTCTTGGATCGATTGTGACTACAAAAAATTTTTTAAATTTTTTCGGAGTAACTCCAGCTTTCAATGCTGTAATTAAAGCTCCATCACAACAAATGATTACCTCATTAAATTTTGATTCAGATAATTTTTTTAAATGATTAAATTTTTGTAGCGACGGTCCCCTTCCAATTACAATTGCTGTTTTATTTACTCCTACTTCATTAAGGATTTTGGAAGAATAACCTGTCCATATTTTTTGTAAATTTAAAGCAAAATTTTTTACCCAAATTTTATATGACACTACAGTATCTAATTCATAAAAAGCATGTTTCCAGATTTTTTCAATTTCTTCCTGCTCTGAAATTTCTACCATTATTTTCTTAAATCTATATAACTTCTAATTAAAACATATTATAGGTCATCTATTCCTAATTCATCTTCTTTTTTATCTGATCTGAAAATCATATATGAGCCTATAGCGCCTGATTTTAGAATATATTCTTCAAATTCTTTTTGGGTAAATTTTTTCTCAACTTCTTCAATTTTAGGATGAGTATGTTCTTTAGATTTTTTAAAATTAGTTTTCATATAATTAGTATTCTTTAGTATTACAAATATTTTTTGTTTTAATCATTTTTCATAGAAAAATCCATGATATTTTTATTATAATTTGTATTCCATTTTTCTATTAATGGCTCAGTAATTTCCAATAATTTGGGATTTTTTTCAAATAAATCTAATAACTCATTAACTGAAAAATCAATCTTTAGTCTTGAGAATATCTCCCTCGCTAGATTCAAATCTTCTTTATAGTCTAATGTCAGTCTAATTTTTTCTGCAATTTGTGATTTTTCTTCTAATTGTAAATAACTTATACTTGCCAAATTTTTTGCAAAAAACATTTCCAAATATCCTGTTTCTGTATCAATTGTTTTTTTAAATTACAAATTTTTTCTAAAATTGATGTCTTATAACCACATGGGATAATTCCATGAATAAAATGATCTGATGGATTAAATGTTCTTGAATTGTCTGAACCAGAAATGAAATCTACATTTGATTCTTTTAGTTTATCAATGACTTTGTCTATGTATTTTGGATCTGTGTAGATCTTATCTCCTTGAACATCTATTATAATATCTGTTTGAAAAAATTTGGCTGCATTTAGTAATCTATCTAAAATATCTTTTTCATTACCTCTAAAATATTCAATTTTTTCTTTTTCAAGAAATTCTATTAATGGATCATCTGTATTTCTAGTAGTTGTACAAACTATAATTTTACGAAATTTTTTAGCAAATTTAATTCTATTAATTAGTAGTTTAAGTACAGGAACTCCTCCAATTAGACTCAATTGCTTCTTTGGTAAACGTTTACTGTCTAATCTAGCTAGAATAAAAATATCTACATTATATTTTTTATTTGATTCCATTTCTCTAGTTTTAGATAATTTCAGAAATATTTATCATTCGTTTTTGTTGACTTGATCTTCTTCCTGCTTCCATTATTCTTGCCTGATTAAGTAAGTCTCTCTCAAAATTAAAACTATGTTTTCTTTGTCCTTGAATTTCTTTTGAAAAACTATCAATCATTAATTTAAAATGATTCTCTGGTTTTATTTTAATTTCCATGATTTTCTCTGTATTGATCTTTAACGATGCTGACATGTTTGGAGGAATATTGTATGCTCTGGATAAACTAATCATTCCTTTTGAACCCCAAATTTCATAAATTGACTGATAAAATAACCCATAACCAACATTCATTTCTGCAACTTTTCCATCTTTGAATATTAATAAAATATTTGCAAATTCATCAATTTTATATTTTTTATCTGTAATTAAATTACAATAAATTGATTTTGGTTCTTCATTAAAGAGAATTCTACTTGCACATATAGGATAACAACCTGCATCATTTAAAATTCCACCACCAAGTTTTTTTTGATATCTAATATCTTTTTTTGAAATGGATGGAAATCCATATCTGCTTTGAAATGAAAAAATTTTACCAATAGTTTTCTTATTTACTAAATATGATATTTTTAGAATAGATGGGTGAAATCTAAACATAAAACCTTCCATAATTCTAACGTTATTTTTTTTTGATTCAGAGACCATCTTTTTTGCTGATTCATAGGAACTTGTCGATGATTTTTCACACAAAATGTGTTTTCCAGCTCTTGCAGCACGAATAGACCATTTTTCATGAAGTCCTATTGGAACTGAAATGTAAACCGCATCTACTTGATTGTCCTTTAATACCTCTTCATAGGTTCCATATTTCTTACAATCAAACTTTTTAGCAAATCTCTTGGCTTTTGCAGTTGTTCTACTTCCTATGAATTCTAGTTCTGCATATTGAGATTCTATAATAGCTGGAATTGTTGATGAATCTGAAATTCTGGAACATCCTATTATTCCAAATCTAATTTTTCTTTTCATTTTATATCGTTTTTACCAACTTGTCCATCCACCATCTACTACTATTGTAGCTCCTGTTATGTATGATGAACCAGAAGAACACAAAAATTCAACTAATTCATTAAGCTCATTTTTTTCCATCATTCTCTTCATTGGAGTAAGTTTAGAATATTTCTCAATAAAATTTTCATCTTGATCAAATCTTGCTCCTCCTGGAGCAATACAATTAACACGAATATTTGGCGCTAAATGAGTTGCTAAAAATTTTGTCAGATTAATAACACCTGCTTTTGATATGCTATATGCTGGATGTTTGTGAGCTCCATCATAAATGTCAGGTCTTGCTGAAACTATTCCAGTGGTAGCAGAAAAATTTACAATGATACCATTGTGATTATTTTTTGCAAATTGACGACAAACCGAAAATAATGCAGTAAGATTAATTTCTAGAAATTCATTAAATGATTCTAATGTTATGTCAAAGATGGTTCCTCTTTTTTTGCCCTTTTTAACATGGTCATTGAAAGCAAAACAATTAACAAGACAATCTGCTTTATTATTTCTAAAAAAATCTATTACAAATTCCTCATTAGTTAAATCATGTCCTAACTTTATATCTAATCTAATTACTTCATTATTTTTTTCTAAATATTGAGATATTTCACTACCTAAAAACCCCTCTGAACCTGTAACAATTATTCTCATCTTCTTTCACTATCACTTATTATCAATATTTATCAAGATATTGTTTTATAAAATTTAGATATTTAATACAATTCTGTTCTGGGGAAATTTCTTGTTCGCGAGCGCCTTGAATGATCAAATCACCAGAATATTCAATTTTTTTTAGCATAAAAAAAAAGTCATCAAAGTTTGTACTCCCGCTACCAAATGGTACAGTTTTACCATTAAACAATCTATCTTTGAGATGTATATTTTTAATTTTATGCTTTAAAATTTCGAGTTCTTCATTTACATTAAATCCTAATGATGCACTATTCCCAGTATCATAATTTGCAAAAACTATATTTTTTTCAAATCTATTTAATAAATTTAAAAACTCTATTGGAGGTAAATCTGTTTCTAGAGCTATTATCAATCCTAAATCATTTATTTCTGGTAAAATACTATCTAAATTTTTAACTAGTTCATTTTTGTGCTTTTCAGATTTTAATGATGAATTATCCACAAGAGGAATCTCTATAATCTTAACACCTATATTTTTGCAATTTATTGCTAATTGCTTTAAAGTATCTAGATTTTTTCTTATATTGAACTCTGATTCATTAAAAAGTTTGTTAACCATAAAATAATCTGCACAAACTGAATTAATATTTATTTGAAATTTTGAAATAAGATTGTTTATCTCATGGAATTTTTTTTCCATAACTGGATTTTTATCAAAAGTATCAAAAATCCACTCAATTGAATCTAAACCAATTTTATGTGCTAATTCAAATTCTTTATCCCAGGAATCTTCTGGGAATGCTTGAATAGTATTGTGAATAGGATATGATAATCTACCCTGCATTATTCCTATTTCTATTGACATGATTGGTATTTTCTTAAGATGTAATTATAATAAATAGTGTTATTTTAGATATGATGTTGAAACTCACTTTAATAGCAAAAAAAATCAAAGTCGTTCTTACTGATGTAGATGGAGTATTGACTAATGGTGGAATGTATTATTCAAGTAAAGGTGATGTGATGAAAAAATTTCATGCTAGAGATGGAATGGGTATTTCATTATTGCGTAAAAATAAAATCCCAACAATTATTATTACTAAAGAAAATACAATGATGGTAAAAAAATGGTCCAAGAATATGAAAGCTGAATTATTTGATGGTGTATTGTGTAAAGAGAAGATATTGCAAAAAAGTCTGCAAACAATATAATGTTTCTCCATCTCAAATTGCTTACATTGGAGATGATGTTAATGATATCAATCTTTTAAAATTAGTAGGACTTGCAGCAGTACCAAAAGATGGTACTAAAATAGCAAAAAAATCATGTAATTATGTTTGTGAAACAAATGGGGGAAAAGGTGTATTTCGAGAAGTGGCGGAACTTATTTTGATGTCTAAAAAAATCCCAATTAAATATTAAATTACATTGTAAAACGATTTAATCGAATCTCTTCTGAAACTAATTCTTTGTCAAAATTTATAGAATATACGATATACTCTGCAACTTCTTTAGGATCCAAAAAAGTTTTGTAATTTTGTTTTTTATCCTGTTTTCCCATTTTTGTTTTAATTGAGCCTGGAGAAATACTAAATACTCTGATCTTTGATTCTTTTAATTCTGCAAAAAGACTTCTACTTAATCCTAAAAGCGCATGTTTTGATGAACAGTAAATTGTTCCTTCAGAAAATCCTTGATAAGATGATGATGATCCAATGTTGATAATTCTCCCCCATTTTTTTTCTTTCATATCTCTTGAAAATTCTTTACAAAATAAAAAAGGAGCTTTTACATTTACATCAAAAATATTTTGAAATTCATTTATATCTGATTTTAAAATTGGTTTTGATAAAAATATTCCAGCATTATTGATTAATATATCGATTGTTTTAAAATTTTTTCGTACACTATTAATAATTTTTTTTACGTCTGAAATTTTTGTTAAATCGCCAGATTGAAATATTATTTTACATTTATTATTATTCTTTTTTTCTAAATTATCTTGTAATTTTTTAATTTTGAGTTATTTCTTGATGTTAAAAAATATTACAGTTATTTTGTAAAAGAATTTCTGCTAGTTGACTTCCTAATCCTCCTGTTGCTCCAGTAATTAAACAATTTTTATTATCTAAGTTTTTTTTGTTCATAATCTTTTAAACTCTTTTTCCACTTCTTCACAAATAATGTGATAAATTGTTCTATGAGCTTCTTGAATTCTTGGAGTAGATGATGACTTTACGATTATTGAAATATTGCAAATTTTTCCAATCGTTCCACCCTTTGATCCTAAAAGTCCTATAGTTAAAGCCCCTATTTTTTTAGATGCAACCAAACCTTTTTTCACATTTGTTGAATTACCACTGGTTGAAATTCCAATCACCACATCTCCTTTTTCGACTAATCCTTCACATTGACGACTAAAAATTGAATCAAACGAATAATCATTCGCCAATGCAGTTAGAATTGAAGTATTTGACGTCAAAGCAATAGCCGGTAAACATTTTCTTTCAAGCTTAAATCTACCAATAAATTCAGCCACAATATGTTGTGCATCTGCTGCACTACCCCCATTTCCAAATATCACAATTTTTTTACCATTTTTTAGACATTCTATGATCACCTTGATAGATTTTTCAATTTCTTTAATCTGGGAATTTGAATTTTTGATAACTTTGGAGCTTTCTAAAATTGATTTTTCTATTGATTTAGATATTTGTCCTTTTTTCATATATATCATTTTTTGATTTCTTGATATACTAGATAAGTTTAACAATCTAATAATTTCTGTAAATTAATCTTATGTTCTAGTGATGTAAAAAAGCAAACTCATCCTTATTTATAGAATCTAGTTTTTCATAATCTATCTCAAAAATTTTCATTTTATATTTAAATCCATTATTTTTTGAATCAAAAACTTTTTTCAAATACACGTATTTTTCTTCATTTTTATACACATCTTTTAAAAATTCTGGCAAATTTGGATCATCATCCACAATAATATGAGTTAGTTTATTTTTTGTATTGAAAATATATTTTTCTAAATCATCATAACCATTTGTTGATATGATTTTAATTTTATACATGTCATCATGAAAAATAAATGGCCAATCATCAGGTATTTGTGCAGCTCTTATGTATTTTGATTCCATAGGATGAGAATTTATTCCAGATGTAATCTGTACTGTGATTTTTCCAATTTCGTACATTTCTTTTTCTTTTTCATAATCCATTTTTTTATATTCATAAAAAATTATTGAACTAGCTAATATTCCTATAATCATTAATATTAAAATTAAATTTTTTTGATTAAATTTTGAAATATATTTTTCAATTGCAAATAATGATATTAAACAAAAAATTGGATATAGCACATAAATATAACGTGTATCGTGTGCCTGCATGATATATGCATAAAAAATTGGAATTGAATTAATAATTAAAATGACAAAAATAAATTTTGTATCTTTATTTCTTTTCTTAAAAAATTGTATTATCCCATAAGGTACAAATATTATAAAAGAAGGTATCATTATCCAACTTAAATATGAAATAAAAAGTTTTATACCTTCAAAAATCTTTACCCCCTCATCTTGATTTAAAGTAGATAATGTTTGAGTTGTTCCCTGTGTTGCACGAAGAAATATGCCATCAGTACCTGTTACTTCTATTCTATAATTTATCACTGGAATTAAAATCAAACAAAATATTATTAATCCGACTAAATATGTTTTTAAATATTTTTTGTGAAATCTAAATTTTATAAAAAATAATATTGTTAAAGTAAAAAAAAGAAAAATTCCCTCAGATCTAATTATTGTACATAATGATACTAGAATAAAAGAAATAACAATCTCTTTTCTTTCATATTTTAAGAAAAATACCAGTGTAATTGTACTGATTAAAATAAACAAAGGTTCTGTAATACCTAATAATGAATTTAAAATAATTCTTGGTTCAAAAGCAAATATTGATGCTCCAATTAAAGATAATTTATTGTTAAAAAATTTTTTACAGAGAAAATAAATTGGAACTATAGTTAAAGATGATAAGATTATGGATGTGAATCTTTGAAGTTCCATATACTGTAAAGTATTTTCTAGATTTACAATTGAGAACCAAAATGACATAAACATTGACCACCCATTATTTATCGGAGTCCATGTTGTTGGTAAATGACCAAGAAAAATTATTTCGGTTGCATATGAAAAATAAGTTAAACTATCTGCCACAAGTGGTAATCCATAAGGAAAATAGTAAATACGAAATTCTAATCCTATAAAAAAAATTATGATAAGCGGTAAAAAATGCCTGTACCTATCTTTTGTAAGAGTATTTTTTGAGAACATTAGTTAATTAATCTCAAATTCAAAATAATTCTTAACACTTTCTATCTTCTTTCTCTCACAACACTAACTAAAGAATATAGTAAAACTGAATTCATTGTTAATATCATCCCAAAAATTGTAGAGCCTGTTGCTATTAATGAAATATTTGTGATTATTCTTCCTGTTGCTGTAAATTCTTGTAATGTCCATACTATAAAAAATAAACCTAATACTAAAAATGCAATTCCAGGAATACCATAAAATTTTAGAGGATGTTCAATTGATATGAATTTCATGGTGCTTAGAATTACTGAAGTTCCATGCGATAACGCATTTTGTGATGATGTATCACCTTCATAATGAATTGTAATTGGTACCTCAATAATTCTGAATTTGTATTTATTAGCTTTAATCAAAATTTCAGTTGATACCCCCATTCCTGATTCTGATGGGATTATCTTCTCTAGCACTGTCTTGTTATATGCTCTAAATCCACTTTGAGAATCTGTAATCTTTTTTTCGGTATTGGCATTTACAAGATTTGTAATTGTATTCATTCCAAATTTTCTATAACTGGGAATTTCTCCTTTAATACTGCCAAGAAATCTAGATCCAATTACAATATCTGCATCATTTTTTAAAATTGGTGCTACTACAGTTTCTATATCTAAGACTCTATGTTGACCATCTGAATCAAAAGTAACAAGAATGTCACATTCTAACTCATGTGCTTTTAGAAATAAACTTCTAATTGCTGCTCCATAACCAAGATTTTTTTTATGTTTTATAACTATGGCTCCCATTTTTTCTGATATTGCTGCTGTTAAATCAGAAGAACCATCATCACAAACAAGAATTAATTCATAATTCTTTTTTAATTGTAAAATTATACTTGCAATATTTTTTTCTTCATTAAATGATGGTAATCCAATAGCTATTTTTGTCATCCTTCTAACTTGATTAGAATTAAAGGCTTTTAAAAATAGTTTCTTATGTATCGAATTCTTTATTAATTAAATTTATAACTAATTCATCAATATTATAAATATCGCTCAAATGATGTAAATTGATATTTTTTAATTAATTTGGTCATTTTTGGTAATGCATTTCTAAGATTATGATATGTGATAAATTTATCCGATATTGATAATGGAAGTGACGGCATTAATTCAGGAGTCAATTCCCAAGAATGAATGTAAAATGTGGCAGGAATATGCAATTTTTGATATGATTTAATTGCACTGTCAATAATTTTTAATGGTAAAAATCTCAAAAAAAATCCTCCACCGGCTGGAATTTTTTTACCAAAAACTTTAGTTATTAATAATGGAAATTCTATTAAAGAACTCTTATTATCACCCATCAAAAAATCACTTGAAATATTATATGGAGCAACATCAGCATCATTAAACCCATACAACTTTGTTTTTGCTGGAACTATACTACTATCATACAAATATTTTTTTTCAATCAAATGATCAATTGCCCATGATGTATTTTTATTAAGTGAAAATGTTGGTGCCCTGAATCCTTTTGATTTCCCTGATGTTAATTTATCAAATAAATCTAACTCCTTTTCAAATTTTTCTTTAAAATTGTTATCGTCTAATCTATTATGTTGCATTGTATGAAATGCGATTTCGTGTCCATTTTCAATAATTTTATCTAATAATTCAGGTTTTTTTTCTAAAAGTTCCCCAACCATAAAAAATGTTGCAAATGTTTCATTTTTTCGTAACCAATCAAGCATTTTATCAATACCATAAATAATTTTTAATTCATGATTTTTTTTTGGAAGGTATTTTTGAATTAACTGAGGATGAAACCATTCCTCAAAATCAATTCCTAATAAATTTTTTCCATTATACACAGGTAATGCCAACATATTCTATTGGAATATGGGAATTTAAAGGAGCTTTTATAATTTGATTTTACCTGATTTTATTTTTTCATGAGGTTTTATTTTTAACTTAAAGTAATCATAAATAATATATCCTATATTGAGATAAATTTCTAATAGTTCATATTTCTAATAGTTTTTTCTTAGCTTTTTTACTTAATTTCTCTATCGTATTAAGAAACCATCTACTTTGAAAATTATCTGAAACAAATCTAGGAATTTCAATTCTATCAGGAAATGTTTTAATCAATTCTAAATCTGATATTGTTTTGTTGTTTTCAATCTCGATTTGTTTTTTAATTATGGTGTACCTATTCTTTCTTAGATCTAACTCTGCTTTAATTTTTGCAGTAAGAAATCCTTTTGAAAAATATACTAACCAAATTAATAATTCTGTAATTAGTAATTCCTTTTGAATTTTTTTGTAGAGTACTTCTTGAATAATGCGTCATTAAACAATATCTTCTATTTCTTTCCAGCCAAAAAAATTTTTTTTTACTCCATTTTAAAGAATAACTTTCAGCATGATAAATTTTTGTTTGCGGTACTATATATGATGAAATTCCTACTTGTAATGCCCTCCAACCTAAATCTAAGTCGTCATGATATAAAAATAAAAATTCATCAAATAAATTTAATTTAAAAAATGTACTCCTTGATGAAAATAAGCAAGTTCCTGCAGCATATCCAATTTTCATTACTTTATTAATTTCATTATTATCCACAGTACCTTTGTTTCTTGCAAATCCAAAACCAAAAATATGAATCATATTTCCTGTACTCTGAAGTACTCTTTTATTTTCAAGTGATAAAATTTTTGGTTGATATAATCCATCCCCATGAATATAATATGCTTTCATAAGCTCATCTATCAAATCTGATTCTACTATTGTGTCTGGATTTAATATAACTAGAAACTCACCGTTTGCTTCTTTTATTCCAATATTATTGCCTCCACAATATCCAGAATTTATTTGATTTTGAACTAATTTAATATGTGGATATTTTTTTTTACATTCATTTTGACTATCATCATTTGATACATTATCAACAACTATTAATTCCACATTCTCATATGATAATTTCAAAAGAGATTCAATACAGTCTAAAAGAAGTTTTCCAGCATTGTAGTTTAATATAATTATGCTGACAAGCGGATTTTCTTTCATTCATTCTATTGTAAAATGATATAAATAAAAATGAATCAAACATGTGTATTTATTTGATCTCTTAATCTTATTTAACTTAATCATGTTTGTAAATTTATGACATTTAATTTTACTAGACTTGAAATACCTGATCTCGTATTAATTACACCTAATCTTTTTTATGATGAACGAGGTTACTTTTTTGAAAATTTTCATAATTCTGATTTCAAAAAAAATGGTGTATGTGAAAATTTTGCCCAAGAAAATTTTTCTTTCTCAAAAAAAAATGTAATCCGTGGATTACATTTTCAAAAACTACCGAAAGCTCAATCAAAATTAATTACTGTATCTTTAGGAGAAATTTTTGATGTTGCAGTAGATTTACGAAAGAATTCATCAACATATGGACAATGGATAAGTGAAATCCTTTCTGAAAATAATCATAAATCACTGTTTATTCCTGAAGGATTTGCACATGGTTTTTGTGTTTTGAGTAATGAGGCTATTGTGCTTTACAAAACAAATCAAGAATATTCTCCTGAACATGATGGAGGTATATTGTGGAATGATCCGAAATTAAATATTTCATGGCCTATATCTAATCCAATATTGTCAAAAAAAGACCAGAATCTTCCTTTATTAAAAAATTTAGACTATGATTTTGATTTATAAGATTATTTTTTAACTAAAGTTAAATAATTAACTTGAAATCTCTTAACATGAAAATACTAGTTTGTGGCGGATCTGGATTTATCGGTAGTACATTTATACGAAATTATTTTTTAAATAACCCTAAATCGTCTGTAACAAATCTTGATAATCTTTCAATTGGTTCAAATCAAGAAAATTTGAATGACTTACCAACTGATATTCATTATCAATTCATTAAGGATGACATTAGAAATGAAATTGTAATAGTAGATTTGATTAAAAATTATGATGTTGTGATAAATTTTGCAGCAGAATCTCATGTTGATAGAAGCATATCTAATCCAAAACCTTTCATAGAAACAAATATTTTTGGAACTTATTGCTTACTCGAAGGAATAAGAAAACATGATAAATTATTCATTCATATTTCTACTGATGAAGTTTATGGTGACGCTGAAACCAAACAATCTTTTAATGAAAAATCCCAAATTAATCCTAGTAATCCTTATTCTGCTACGAAAGCATCAGCAGATCATTTAGTTGCATCATACTATAGAACATATGGAATAAAGTGTATTACAACACGATGTTCTAATAATTTTGGTCCCAACCAATTCCCCGAAAAACTAATTCCTAAAACTATTATTCGTACAATAAAAAATCTTAAAGTTCCAATTTATGGTGATGGCGAACAAATTAGAAGTTGGATTTATGTAAATGATCATGTAGATGCGATCCAATCTTTAATTTTAAATGGTAAAATGGGTGAAGTTTACAATATAACTTCTTATGAAGAAATTTCTAACAAAACTATTGTTGAAAAAATATTGAATATAATGAATAAACCATATGATATGATAGAATATGTACCGGATAGACCTGGACATGATAAAAGATATTCAATTGATTCATCAAAAATTGAAAATAAAATTAATTGGAAACCAAAATATGATTTTAATCATGCTTTAAAGGAAACTGTAAAATGGTATCTTAAAAATAAGCAATGGTGGGAACCATTAATTGATGAAAAGGTTCTTCATCCTCAACCATGGACACTTGATTGGTCAAAATGAAATATGTAGTAACTGGTTCTGCTGGATTAATAGGAAATCAATTAGTTTCTGATCTTGAGCAATCTGGTCAAACTGTTTATTCTTGTTATAACAAACATAAACCGTTACATGGAATTCCAACCAAACTAGATTTATTAAATCTGAAAGAAATTTCTAATGTTTTACGAAAACTTCAACCTGATGTGATAATACACTTGGCTGCCCTCACTGATGTTGAAAAATGTGAATCTGAACCTAATTTAGCATATTTAATTAACACAAAAGCAACAGAGCATATTGTTAAAGAAACCAACCAAATTGGATGCTTCCTCACTTATCTTTCAACTGATTATGTTTTTGATGGGAAAAAAGGTCTATATTATGAAGATGATTTTCCCAACCCGCTTAACCAATATGGTAAAACAAAGTTGGAAGGAGAAAAAGCTGTAGAACATTGTATTTCTCATTGGTCAATCATAAGAACTAGTACTCCATTTGGAAATCATTTGATTAAACAAACTTTCCCTTTATGGATAATTGAAAATATTAAAAAAAATAATATGCTGAATTTGATTGAAGATCAATTCACTACTCCTACCTATGTTCCAAATTTAACTAAAATGATTATAGATGTAACCACAAATAACTTAGTTGGATATTTCCATTTGTCTGGTTCAACACGTATCTCTAGATATTCTTTCGCAAAAATGATTGCAGATAAACTTAACCTTGATAAGTCTTTTCTAAAACCAGTAAAAATGGATATGATGCAATGGAAAGCAAAAAGACCATCTGATTCATCTTTAAATGTTTCAAAAGCAAATTCAATTTTAACTCAAAAACCTTTACCAATTGAGCAAAGTTTAGATGAATATTTGTCTCAATTTACAGATTCTCTTTATTTATAACTAAGATTTATTTTAATTTCTATTACAAGAATGAAAGGGATTATCTTACATGGTGGTCATGGTACGAGATTAAGACCACTTACTCATACTGGACCAAAACAACTCATCAAAATTGCAAATAAACCCATGTCTCAATATGTTTTAGAAGATCTTCGTGACGCAGGAATTATTGATATTGCAATAATTATTGGCGATGTGTATCCTGAAAAAGTTAAAGAATTTTATGGTAACGGTAAAAAATTTGGTGTAAATTTAACATATATTTATCAAAATAAACCTCATGGAATTGCACATGCCATAAGTTTATGCAAAGATTTCATTGGCGAAAATAAATTTGTAGTATATCTCGGAGATAATATTTTAAGAACAGGATTATTATCATATGTTCAAAAATTTGAATCCTCGTCAAAAGAAGCACAAATTCTTTTGGCAGAAGTTGAAAATCCATCCGCATTCGGTGTTGTAAAAATTAAAGATAACAAAATTTTACATATAATTGAAAAACCAAAGGAACCGCCAAGTAACTTTGCTGTTATAGGAGTTTATTTTTTAACTCCAAAAATTTTTAAAATTATAAAACAATTAAAACCTTCTTGGAGAGGTGAGTTAGAAATTACTGAAGCCCTACAATTACTAATGGATAGTGGATTTGAACTTGATCATGATTATGTAACTGGATGGTGGAAAGACACTGGAACTCCTAATGACATACTGCATGCAAATAAATTAATTCTTGAAAGTATGTCTATTGAAATTAAAAACACTGATGGCATTTTTATTGGGAAGAATTGCATCATTGATTCAGAATCAAAAATTATTGGTCCAGTAATTATTGATGATAACTGTGTTATTAGTTCATCAATTATTGGACCATATGTTAGTATTGGAAAAAATTCATTTTTAAAAAACTGTCAAATTAAAAATTCTATAATTATGGATAACTGTATAATTGATACACCAATCAAAATCATAAATAGTATTATAGCTGATGAAACTGAAATAAACAGTAGCGAATCTAAAGAATCTACTTATCTTTTAGGAGAGCGTTCTAAAATCATGCTTTAAATTATCTTTTTTGATATGAATGAATAGAAATTCTGCAATTTTTCCAATCACAAATGATACAGTGATTCCAAAAAGTCCATATTTTTCTCCAAATAGTATTATTCCAACTGATAAAGTAGAAATTGAAATTATTGTTGCTATTAAAATAATCTTAGTACGTCCCGAACCTAATAATTCGGAACTATAAAGAATTGATAATGATTGAGGAACAAATGATAAACTCATAATTTGTATTACTTGAATTGATTCATCAAATTTTGGTAAGAATTGAGGAATAATTATTGGAGAAAGTGATATGGTTATTATGGTTATAATTATACTTGTTAATACCGTATATTTTTTTAATTTTAAGTTTTTTATACCGCTTGCATCATGAGGCAGAGTGTACTGAATTACAACATTTGGTACCAACATTGCTAAAACAAAAATTTGAAAACCTAATTGATATGGACCTAAAACTGAGGAACCAAAAAAAGGAAATATGATCAATTTATCTACATTGAAATTAACTATTGTTAAAATCTGTTTTACATAATTATTTATAATAAAACCCATTTTTCCTTTTAAAATAGAAAAATCTATTTTTGATTCTCTAAAACTTTTATACATTAATATTCCAAATGGAAAGAATGACAAAGAATATCCAAAAATAATTCCATCAATACCCTGATATTTATACAATACAAGTGATAGGACTACCATTAGTGTTCTTTGTAATACCATGTATTTTCCATAATTTGCAAAACATTTTTTTCCAGCAAGATCAAATATAACAACAGAAAAAATCACATAACCCAATGGATAAAGTAAAATTGATTCATTTTGAAAAATAAAATATGATGTAATTCCAACTATTGTTCCTGATATTAATACAACAAAAAATATCACTGCCTGTATTTTTTCCCCCTTTGGAACATACACTAATAATGTATTTGCTGCACCAAAAGATGCAATACCGCCAAGTATTCCTATAATTGCTAAAAGATAACCTAGCTCACCATATTTCTCCGTACCTAATAATGATGCTAAGTAAATCCAAAATAATCCTGAAATTGCATTAGAAGTTAGATTCGAAATTCCTACAGAAGTAATATTTTTTATTTTCAAAATTTTTTCTTTGTATTTATCAAATATTTTCATTTGATTATTTCCACTATTCCTGTATATTCTATTTTTGCTTTAATGTTAATTGGAAAACATCTGGTAAAGTATTATTATCTAATTTTTTTAATAAGTCATTTATTGAAATATTTTTTATATCTTTTCTCTCTCCGATTATTTGTACATCAAAAATTCTTGGAATAAAGAAAACACATTCATAATTTATTTCTTTTATTTTTTCAAGTATTTTTTTAGTTTCATTTTTGCCCATAATCATTTTATGTACTTCAATCATAATAATGGGTTTAAATTTCCTTAAAAATTCTAATCCACCAAAAATAATCCTACTCTCAAATCCTTCTACATCCATTCTTAAAAGATCAATTTTCCTTAAATTATTTTCCTCTACAAATAAATCTAGTGTTTTTAGAGGAACTTTAATAATTTTATCTTCCGATAATATTTTATCGTTCTCTTCCTTTATCTTACTCCAATTTGATTTTTTACTGATAATAAATTCAATTTCTTCATTTTTATCCCCAATAGCAAAATTAAATGCTATAATATTTTTATTATTTTGTAATTTGATATTATCTAATAATACTGAATAATTTTCAGGTGATGGTTCAATTGCCCATACATTTCCAGTTAAACCGACTTTTTTACTTTCTAATAATACGTAATATCCTATATTACTTCCAATATCTAAACAATTCATTCCCTCACTCAATTCATTTAAAATAATTTCAGTTGAAAGTGGTTCATGATTTCCATAGATCAACAGTTCTGATGAAATTCCTTTATCATTTGGAATGATTTTCATTTTATAATCATTAACTTGAATTATTTTTGACTGTTTTAAATCTAAATTTCTTTTTTTAAATGAATCATATACGTAGAAAATTAATGCTTTAATAATCTTTTTTGGCCCACCAAATTTTATAATATATCGTATTGTGTTTTGATGTACCATTAAATTAAAATTTAGATCTCATGATTTAAACTTGTAGAATTCATTATTCTAAATTTATTGAAAAACTTTTAGAAAAATTATAATTCAAGACCAAAATAAGACTATTAGTGAAAGAATCTTCAAATTGATATTGATATGACATTAAAGAAAACATGTGGCAAAATATATCTTAATTTATTCAATTCTCTTAAAGGCACTGGCCTTTCAAAACATACGACTTTGTTAAAAATTCACGTATTTTTAACTAGACAATTAAAATCTGAATACGTAGATCTATATGGTTTAAAATTTTATTTGGGTAAAAATGATGAAGGAAATTATTCTTCAGAAAATTTTTACAAAGATTACTATTTTGATTTGTTGGAAAATGAAATCTCTAAAGGTGATAATGTAATAGATATAGGAGCAAAAATTGGGATATACTCTTTAGCATTCTGTAAATTTGTAGGTGATACAGGAAATGTTTTTTCTTTTGAACCTACTCCGGAAAGCTTTGAAATATTACAAAAAAATAAACAGATAAATCATCTTAAAAATCTAACAATTGAAGAAAAAGCTGTTACCGATAAAACAAATATTGAATTATTAGAATTGTGTAAATTTAATGGAAATAACCGAATAAATAATAATTGTGTTAATGGCATTCAAGTAAACTGTGTGAGTCTTGATGATTATTTCTCAGAATTTCAAGAAAAGATTTTTTTTATTAAAATTGATGTTGAAGGATTGGAGCCAAAAGTTTTATCTGGAATGAAAGAAATTTTAAAAAAAATCCAAGGATAAAAATTTTACTTGAATACAATCCTACCCTTTTACAATTTTATGGATATGAACCAAAAAAATTGCTTGAAAGTTTAATTGAACATAGATTCAATTTATTTGATTTAGAATATGATTATTATACATCTGTAAATATCAAACATTTCATAGAACGATACGGAAATACTCGAAAAGTGACAAACATTTTGGCTGTAAGAGTATAATTTCTAAAATTAATATTCCTTTTTACTTTATCATTGTTTTAAATAATCTGTAATTCTATTTTTTATTATGAATGCATTTGATTTAATAACCTGAAATATAATTTTTTTATTTATGATATCAAAAATTTACTTTAAGTTAGGACAGAGATTAAAATTTCTTCCAACGTCACCAATTTTCGTTTTTATGCATTTTTTTCATCTAGATGAATTTTATATAAAAAGAAAATTTTCAAAATACTTAAAAAACTATTCTAGAGAAATTACTGACATTGTAAATTTTAGAATGAAATATTCTAGGCAATTAGTTACAGGTTTAGCTCCTTATGAAATCGAATTCATGCTTAAGAAACTAGATGAATCTAAAAAATTTGAAAGGAGATGTGTTAGAATTAGGTACACATAAAGGTGGTAGTACCATTTTATTTGCTAAATATCTACAAAATATCAATGATCCACGAAAAATTTATGCCGTAGATTGGTTCAAAGGACTTCCATATTCTGATGAATTTGGAAATACTGATGAAAAGAAAAAAGCAAAAGGAAGATTAAATGATACAAGTAAAGAATTTGTAGAAAGTAAATTTAAACAATTTAATGTTGATGATAAAATTATTGTTGTCGATGGTTTATTTGAAGAAACTCTCTATGAAAAATTGAATGATAAGGTTTTTTCATTTGTTTTCATAGATTGTGACCTTTACAAAAGTGCTAAATTTGCTTTAGAGTATATTGATAACCATCTTGAAAAAGATGGGATAGTATTTCTTCATGATTATTCAAATTTTTTAAATCGACCAAAATATGATTGGGGTATTATCAAAGCCACAGATGAATATGTACGAGAACATAAAGTACAATTCACTGAAAATCCTATAGCTCATTTTCAAAAAATTACTTCTATATAGAATTAGTCAAACTTTTTACTAATTTAATTATCTCTTCTGAAGAGTTTCCTTGATATTCTAAAACGTGCTCTAAAAATCTTTTCCTACCAACTTCCAAATCTCGTCTTATGTTTTTATCAAATAATATATGTTCAATTTTTGAACCAATCTCATTTATCGATTCTGTAGCTAGTACAGCATTATATTTTTCGTATGGTATTCCTGAATCATTAGCCAAAAATTTAAACAAAAATACTGGTTTATCTAAAATTAATGCTTCAGTAATTACTGAAGATGATGGACTAATGACTAACTCCGCATTTGATATCAAGTCATATGTATTAGCATTTTTATAAATTTGTGCATGAGGTAAAATTTCATTAACTATACCTTTGACATCTATCACAGAATCTTGAGTGGGATGTAATTTAATAACAACATTTTTTTTATATTTTGAAAGTGAGTTTAAAACTTCTTTAAACATATTTTCATACTTTAAAATTAATAATGATGAAAAAAATGTCGACCATGCAGTACTAGCTATTCCACTTAAAGTGATTAAAATATAATTGTCGGTTGTCCTCACTTTTCTATTAAAAAGTTCATCATACCTCGGGTTTCCTGTAATAACTAATTTATTTGAATCAACTTTATGGTCTAAACATATTTGTTTAGAAAGATTCCCATAAATTGCAAATTTATCTGCATAAATTTTATACAAAGTGAACACTTCCCAATTTCTTTTTTGATCATAAAAGATATTGATATCTGTATTTAATGATAAAATAGTTGGAATTCCTATTTTATTATAAAACATAGTTGCTGTTCTACCTATTTGTTGAGAATCATCTAATGTAATCAATAATTTAATGTCTTCTTTATTTGATAATTCCTCTAATGAATCTATAAAAAAAAGAATTTCTGAAAATCTCTTTTCACAAAATACTATGAAATCAGATTCAAAAATACTCCAAAACGATTTGTTATTTATAGTGAAAATATTTACAAGAAAATCATTGGATCTAATAAACTCAATAAATTTTTTCATAATTTCATTTAATTTTATATGATTATCTTTTGTATTGTATTCAAGTTTAATTTCTTTAAAATTTAATTTTTTAGCAATTTTAAGAGACTCTCTATTCCATATGACTGGTCTTCTAGTATTAGAAATTAACAAATTAAACTCTGAATCTGATAAACTCTCTAATGTTGATTTGTTTGTAACTAAATTAAAATCTAGAAGTAATATTTTCTTTCCTTTTTTTTGTGTTTTTTGTTTAGTTGTTATTTTATAGATCATATTCCATAAAATATTATAGTATTTTTTATTTTGAAAAATTTGTTTCTAGAAAATACAATATCCAAATTTTTCCCCATAAAATCGAAACCAATCGTATAATTTTCATTTCTAAAATTTTTTTCATCTATATTTGAAATAATATGCTTGATTTGAAATTTATAATCATTTACAAATAATTCTGGAATTCTAGAAATACTATTTTTAGAATTTGAATAGTAAATCACATCTGGTTTAATCTTACAAATTATTTTTTCTACTATCCAAATTCTATGCCCAAATTTTAATAATGAAACAATTAGTTCTGATTCTATCATCAAAGCAATGTTCAATCCTTTATAATCAAAAATTTGTTTTAGATTATCATGATTCCACCAATTTCTTCCAATGTTGTAGATTGTATTGTCTATATCTTCATAATCTTTTGGACTTATCAGATCATCAAATAATTCAAATTCTATTTTATTTTCTTTAAGAAATTTAATGGTTTTAAACGTGAGAGGGATAATAATGGCATTCTTAGTATCATGAATTAATTGTAGATTTTCCGAATTGAAATCATTTTCAGTTAACAAAAATATTGATTTTTTTAACATATTGATAATTTTTTAATCATTATTAATATACTGTGGTAGATTTTTTTATAGATAAGTAAATTTATTCCTTTTATTACTTTAGAAGCAAACTTAGATTCATAAAACGATTAAAGATATTAGGTTGTATTAAAAAATGATTCATTATGGTTGAGATTTCAGAAAAATCGTCTATTCTACAGGGAACTAAAATTATTTCGTTGTCTGATTCTATTTCTGTTGTAACTAAAAAAGAAAATGAGTTATGGGGGGCTATTAATGAAAAATGGGGTTTCATATTTAATGAAATTCCACAAGAATTTTTATCTAAAAAAAAATATGAAAATTTTCTTCTTGCACGAAAAGAAGAAGAAGAAAGAAAAATTCGATTAAAATCTAAACCATACCATTATGTAATTGAACCAACTAACATTTGTAATCTTCATTGTCCATTATGCTCTACTGGAATTAATGCAGAAACAAGATCTAAAGGAACATTAACATTAGAAAAATTTAAAATTTTAATTGATCAAATTAAAGATGTTGCATTAGAACTTTATTTACAAAATTGGGGAGAATCGACACTTGTGAAACTTTTACCTGATATGATAAAATATGCTTCAGACAATAAAATTTTTGTTAACCTTTCTACTAATTTTTCAATTGATTACTCAAATGAATATCTTGAAAATCTTTTAAAATCTGGTCTAGGTAAATTAGTTATAGATGTAGATGGAACAACACAAGAAATTTTTGAAAAATATCGTATTGGTGGAAAACTTGAAACCGTTTTAAAAAATATACGTACTGCAGTAAAATTTAAAAAAGAAAATAATTTGAAATTTCCAATAATTGCATCTAAAATGCTTGTCATGAAACATAATGAACATCAGATAGATGATTTTAAAAAATTATCAAAAGAATTAGATGTTGATGAAATTGAATTAAATAATATTCAAATTAACCCCAATACTGCAAAATCTTGGCTTCCTAATAACCCTGAGTATAGGTATGCGTCTTATGATAAATCTAGAACGGTTGAACCATGTCATTGGCCATGGAGTGGTTTTGTTGTTAATTGGAGTGGCGATATTGCTCCATGTTGTATAGTTGATGATTCTGATTCAGATTTTGGGAATATTTTTGAAGAGGGCTTAGAAAAAATATGGAATAATGAATATTATGTTTCAGCAAGATCTGAATTTTCTAATAATAAAGAGATGACTAAATTTACAATTTGTAATATGTGTAAAAATGACACCCATAATCCTAATTTATTTAGGGTAGGAGATACGTTTAGTATTACTTCTAAATCATTTGTTAAAGTAAAAGATAATTTTAAAAAATAATCTTTTTACTTTGTGTCTTTAACCATTTTTCTTCCATAAAATGTCATTATATTTCCATAAAATGGAGGTGATATTTTTTTTGTATTAAATATTTTTAATAAATTTTTAATATTAAAATAATCAGTTTTAAAAAAAGGAAATTCTTCTTTAATGATTTTAAAATCATTTTTTTCAAATAATTTTTTCAAATTATTATTGTTAAATAAACTAAGATGACCAATTCCTAACAATCTAAAATTCCCTTTAAATCTCCTTGCCACAAATGATCCAACATTTGGTGTCCCTACTATTAAAACTCCATTTTTTTTAACCATCATTGAAAGATGTTTGAAAAAAATATCAGGTTGTTCAATGTGTTCTATCACATGATAACATACAACAATGTCAAAATTTCTTAAATTTTCTGGTGGCGGATTTTTTAAATCTAATTCATTTATAATGATCTCTTTAAATTTATTTTTAATAAACAATATTGCAAATTCAGATTCATCACATCCATGTTTTTCCCAACTGTTTGGAATATCTGAAAGTAAATATCCTAATCCACACCCTACATCAAATATTGTCCCTGGTTTTTGTTCTTTAATAAATTTAGATATTTCTCCATACCAATTTTTAATTTTAAATTCTCTCATAATTGTTTGGTCTTTTTCTTTACCATCAGGATCAATTGCATTTGTCCAATAATCTTCATTGTATGAATATTCTGTAATTGGATTTTGAAATAAAAATTCACAATCATCACATTCCCAATATTGATTCATTTTGTAGTCTACAAGTTTAAAATTTATTTTTTTAGATCTACATAATGGGCACTGATTTTTCATGTTGTATCAACTTATTTAAAAAATATATGTTCTATATCTTTTATCAATTCATTCAATTTTCCATTAGTCTTAATTTTTATCGATTTAATTTTCATACTATTAGCTGCTTGTATATCTGAATCAGAATCTCCAATTAACAAAGCATTAGATAAATCAATTTTAAAATCTTTTACAGCTTGTTTAATCATACCTGTTTTTGGTTTTCTGCAATCACAATTTTCATCTGGATGATGTGGACAATAGTAAATTTTTGATATCTTGCATGAATTTTTTGCAAGAATTGCTAACATATAATCATGAATTTGATTTAATTTCTTTTCAGAAATAATTTGACGATTTATTACAGATTGATTAGTTATGATTATTATGATTATTCCCAACTCATTTATTTTTCTAATTGCATTAAAAATATCTGGAAGAAATTCAAATTCATGTATATCTTTTACATAATCACTTTTCTTTTTATTAATTACTCCATCTCTATCTAAAAATAATACTGGTTTTTTTTCCATTCTATGATAAATAATTTTTTTATCTATTTTAAAAGGCTAACCTGGTTTAACTCCTTTTTCACTTACTTTCCAAGTTTGTAGTCCATGATTTTCAAAACAAAAAGGAATTATTTGACATCCAGAACGTATTAAATTTTTTTCTAATTCCCTTCTTTTTTCTAAATTGACATAAAACAGCATATGACCTCCACCTCCTGCCCCTAAAACTTTTCCACTTATCGCTCCGTGTTTTCTAGCATTACTATAAATTTTTTCTATTTTTTTTGTTGAAATAATATCTGAAATCTTCTTTTTTGTTAACCATGATTCATGTAATTCATTAGCAAAATCTTCAACATCTCCTTTCAGTAATTGTGTTTTCATATTATATGCATGTTTTTTCATATCGTGTAAAGATTCTATGGTCTTATCATTTATTGATTTTGCCTGTATTGAATGAATTTCAGATGAATCACGTGAAATATTTGTATCTGCTAATACCAAACAACTTTCTAATTCATGAATTATATCACTTCGAATTTTTAAAGGGTTAACGATAATCTTGTTTTTATTAAATTCTATAAAATAAAATCCTCCAAATGTACATGCATATTGATCTTGAATACCCCCTTTTATTGATAGATTTACTCTTTCTATTTTATGTGCTAATTCAGCTATTTCATATGATGTTAATGATAATCTCATGTATGATTTCAATGCTCCTACAATTGATGTTACTATAGATGTGGAAGAACCTAATCCACTACCTGGTGCAGAATCACTAGCTGTTACCATCTCAAATCCTAGTTTTTTTGGTTTCATTACATTGAGAACAGCTTTAGCAAGATCTAATTTCCCATCATATTCCAAATCAAAAAACTTTGCTTTAATTTTTAAAACTGTTTCAATATCATAATCTGTTGATCTAACTAAAATTTTATTTTTATCAAATTTATGTGGGGTTAATGTTGAATATGCAAATTTATCAATAGTTGAACCAATCACAGCTCCCCCATATTTTTCATAATAAAATGGAAGATCTGTACCTCCACCTGCAAAGCTAATTCTTAATGGTACTCTACAGTGGATTTTCTCATTTTTAATTAACATCTATTTTCTTATTTTCAAATATGACCTTTTAAAAGAATGGTTTTTGTTAATTTCTAATAATTCTGGTTCTTTATCTATTAATTTCAATATGTCTTTTAATAATATAGGTCGTTTTTGAATTTTTAAAGCAATATTGCGAACAAATTTTAAATCACTATTTTTATCAATTGTAAAATTAATGTGTGATAGGTTCACTGGATTAACAAGATTGTAAATTTTAAATTTTTTACTATTATTAAAAATATATGGTGTTACATATTCTCTTTCATATGGAATCGAAGAATTCTTCCATGCTTTTCTTAATATGTCCATTGAAATAACATCTACATGTATGCCCTTAGGAAATGTCTGTAATAATGAAGTTGTAATACAATCAAATTTCCCACTTTTCATTTTTTCAATTGCTTTATCAATTATCTGAGGATCATTTAATGGGTTATCAGCTGTAACTCTAACAATAGGATCAAAAGAATATTTTTTTGCACATTGATAATGTCTATCCAAAACATCTGTTGGACTTCCTCTAAAAACTTCAACATTCATTTTTTTAGCATATTTTTCAATTGCATCATCTATTTCTAATTCACTTGTTGCAACAACAACTTTCTTAATTAATTTTGACTCATTAATTTGTTTTAATACGTAATATAACACTGGATTTTTATCTATTTTTTTTAAAACTTTTCCATACAATCTAGTGGAATTCATTCTTGCCTGAACTATACAACCAATCAATAATATTCTATGATGCTTTTCAAATATTAATTAAACCTAAACATTAAAACAAATGTAATCTTCCTATTCCTATTATCTTGAAAAAAATTCTGATTACAGGTGGCGGGGGCTATATAGGTTCAGTTTTATCTAAATATCTATTAAATAATGGATATTCGGTTACTGTACTAGATAATTTTAGATATAATCAAAACAGTTTATTGAATTGTTGTTATGATGAAAACTTTAGTGTTATTCGAGGAGATGTTAGAGATGAACACACTCTGGCAAAATCTATTCATGACCAGGATTTTATCATTCATCTCGCTGCCTTAGTTGGAGCACCAATTTGTAATATAAATAAAGATGAAGCATTATCTACTAATTTTCAATCCACTAAACTTCTTTTAAAACTTCGTAAAAAGGAACAAAAAATTCTTTATCCTTGTACAAATAGTGGATATGGAATTGGTCAAAAAGGAAAATTTTGTACTGAAAAAACTCCTTTACAACCAATTTCATTTTATGGTCAAACAAAAGTTAATGCTGAAAAAGCAATACTGAATGATTATAATTCTATAAGTTTTAGATTAGCTACTGTATTTGGTGTTTCGCCAAGAATGAGAATTGATCTTTTAGTAAATGATTTTGTTTACAAAGCATTAAATGAAAAATTTATTGGAATTTTTTGAAGGACATTTTCAAAGAAATTACATCCATATTCAGGATGTAGCAAGAGTTTTTCTACATGGAATTGAAAATTTTGAAGAAATGAAAAATGAATCTTATAATGTTGGACTCTCTGATGCAAATCTATCAAAGTTAGAATTATGTGAAAAAATAAAAGAACATATTTCTGATTTCGTTTTCATTGAATCGAATTTGGGTAAAGATCCAGATAAAAGAGATTATATAGTTTCAAATGAAAAGATCGAAAGTACAGGATTTAAACCAAAATATTCCATAGATTTTGGAATAAAGGAATTGATCAAATGTTATTCTATTTTACATACACAAACTTATGGCAATTACTAATGATCATTTTAAATTATTTTTAATAACTGAATCTTGTTTAATAGATTTTTTATGACCTTCATATGGATCTGAATTTTTGTTAATATTGATTAATTCTGGTTTTCTATTGAATAATTCCACTATATGTCTCATTAAAATTGGTCGTTCTTTAATTTCAGAGACTACATTTTTCACTAATTTGTAATCATTTTCATTATCAACTGTACAATTAATATGAGTTAAATCAACAGGATTAATCAAATTATATATTTTAAAATTATTTTTTTATTTTGAATATATAGAATTACATGTTCTCTTTCAGAATATAAAACCGCGTTATTCCAAGATTTTTTTAGTGCATCAAAAGAAAAAACTTCAACTGATATACCATAAGGAAAACTACGTTTATTGCATGTAGTAACCATATCAAAACCACCCTTTTCATATTTTTCAACAGCTAAATCAATTATCTCTGGATCTACTAATGGATTATCAGATGTAACTCTAACAATAGGATCAAAAGAATATTTTTTTGCACATTGATAATGTCTATCCAAAACATCATTTTCACTTCCCCTGAAGCAGGAAATCTCTTTTTTTTTACAAAATTCTTCTATTACATTGTCTTCAAATAGTTCTGTTGTTGCTATTACAATTTTTTCTAATTTTCTACAATTACTTATCTGATTAACAACATAATCTAAAACAGTATTTTCTATATCTATTTTTTTAAAACTTTTCCATATAATCTAGTGGAATTCATTCTTGCCTGAACTATACAACCAATCATAAAATTAACACATGGATTTTGTATAAATACTAAATTGAATCCTTATTATAGGAAATAATTTTATGTGATATTCTGCCTAAAAAATTTCAAATTCCTTGGAGTAAACCTGATATCTCAGATAATGAAAAAAATGCCATTCTTCGTGTAATGGAAAGTGATTGGTACAGTCAGGGACCATTAACCAAGAAATTTGAAGATGACTTATCAACTTATTTAAATTCAAATGTCTCAGTAGTAAATAATGGAACATCTGCTATTCTTTGTGCACTATTAGCTAATAATTTCAAATCTGGTGATAGAGTACTAGTTCCAGATTTTACATTTTTTGCAACGTTGTCCGCACCAAAATTTCTAGGTGCAAAAGTAATGACCGCAGATGTAGATCCCACCACTTTTAATATTTCACCAGAACAAGTAGAAGAAATTGTAAAAAGTAATGACATTAAATTTGTTATTGTGGTAGATATTGCAGGATTACCTATCGATATTGATGCTTTTGAAGATCTTGCAAAAAAATATAAATTTACATTGATTGAAGATGCTGCACAAGCACTTGGTTCTGAATATAAAAATAAGAAAGTAGGTTCATTTAATCATACTACTACATTTAGTTTTCACATTGCAAAACAAATCACCACAATTGAAGGAGGATGTGTATCCTCTAATGATGAAAATATTTCCAAAAGAATAAAACAATTAAGAGATCATGGAAGAATTGATACAAAAAACTATATTCATAATATAATAGGTTCAAATTTCAGAATAACTGATTTACAATCAAGCATTGGAATAGAGCAACTTAAAAAAATTGAAATATATATTTTACAAAGAAACGCTATCTCAAAAAAATATAAAGATAAAATTAAAAATGTAGGATTTCAACAAAATCCAACTTATTCAATAAAACACAGTAATATGATGTTTTTTACAGTGTATCCAAATAAAACAATTAGAGATAAGAATTTTAAAATTTTACATGAAAATGGAGTTGATGCAAAATTACCTTGGCCGCCTTTACATAGTCAACCAGCTAATTCTGAATTAAATAAAAATATTCATGAGAATACAAGAATTATTTCTGATACTGCATTAATGTTACCGATATTCAATGGTATGACTGATGAAGAAGCTGATTATGTTATAGAATGCTGCAACAATATTAATTTAAAATCTTAAAAATTTTCTGATGAGTTTTTCTAATATTTTTATTATTTTTAAATAATCCCATACTTATAACATGTCTAGGTTTACCATGAATTTTTTCTTCATTAATAAAAATTCCTTCCACAATAAATCCTAATTTTTTATACACTTTTAATGCAGCTTTATTATCATAATATGTGGTTAACCATATTTTTTCAAATTTTTTCTTCCATGCAGTCTCTATCATATGTTTACAAATTTGGTAACCAAACCCTTTACCTTGCCATTTATCTCCAATAACAATTCCGTAAGTACAAACATGTTTTTTTGATTTTCGTATAAATTTTGATAAAAAACTATATCCAATTAATTCATTTTCTAAAAAAATAAAAAATCTAATTTTTTTATTATCTTTTAATTCTGAGAAAATTATTTTTTCAACATTTTTTTTCGAAATTTTACCAAAATATGTAAAATCATTCAATGTTTTTTGACTTAATCCAAGTAACATATTTTTAAAATCTTTTTTCTCACATTTTGAAGATATTTTTAATTTATTCATTTTATAGCTTTATTTGCAATATTGATATTATTTTTGATTTCGTCTATAGTTAAATTCATTGTTTCTAAAGTAATTGGTTTATTTTTAAATCTCTTTAATTTGGATACTTGCCAACAATCTGTTGTTAATTGTTTATGTTGATCTTGTAATCCATTATTGTTACTTATATGTATTACAGACACAAATTTTTTTATTTTTTCTGTAAATTCATCTTTATCAAAATTTAACCAATGAGACGTTACAGAAGTATGTCCCAAATCTAGGAGTATCCCAATTTCATTTTTTTTGAAATTTTTTAAAAATATCATTGTTTCATCATACTCTGCAAATAGTAGTAGTTTATTTTTTCCATGATCTAAATTAAATTTTTGAACCACATTTAATTCCATTGCAATTTTTATTCCAAAGGATCTTGCATAATCTAATATTTTATAAGATGAATCAATAAATGTATCAATAGCAATTTTTCTTTCAACTACTCCAGTTCTAGGAAATCTTTTACCTAGTTCTATTGGATCTACTGTAAATCCAGCATGAAATGTAAATATTGGACTTTCAATTTCACAGCATACATCTATTGCCTTTTCTCCCAATTTGATACTTTTATCTCTAATGATTTTATTCTGTGATGCTAAATTGAAATTAAAAGGACTTTTTGGTGGAGGGAAATAACCATGTACGATATAATTAAAGTTGTATTTTTTTAATTTTTTGTTTGAAAATAACTATGAACCGAACCTAGCTCAACATTTTGAATTCCTCCTTTTTCATATTCATCTAATACTTTAATTATGTTCTGAGGATTTTTTAAACAACTTGTTGAGGTATAAATCATAATTTTTTACTCTATCTCTATAAATTAAATTATTTGCTACTGTTGTAATAATTATAATATGGGTTTAAATCAATTGATATATGAAAATCGGTTCAAAGAAAATTGGACCATTAAATCCTGTATTTATAATTGCAGAAGCAGGTGTAAATCATAACAATAATCTTTCATTAGCATATAAGATGATTGATTTAGCTGCCAAATGTAAATCTGACGCAATCAAATTTCAATCATTTATTACCGATAACATGCAATTGAAAGAATCAAAAAAACCTCGTTATCAAAACAAATTACCTTGGAGCTATTATGAACAATTGAAAAAATCTGAAAGCTCATTTGATTTTCAAAAAAAATTAATTAACTATTGTAAAAAAAAGAAAATATTATTTCTTTCAACCCCATATGATGAAGAGAGTGTGAATTTTTTTAGTCGATATGGGAATATCAGCTTTTAAAATTTCAGCATCTGATACTACTAATCATTTATTTTTAACATATGTTGCAAAACAACAAAAACCAATAATATTATCAACAGGACTATCAACATCTGAACATGTTGATAATGCTGTTGCATTGTTGACAAAATTAAAAATGAGAAATAAACTTATTTTGTTACAAACCACTTCAGATTATCCTACTCCTTACGAAGATGTTAATTTAAGAGTAATTCCTGAATACATTAAACGTTATGATCTACCTGTTGGTTTATCTGATCACACTCCTGACTATCTTGCTAGTTTAGGTGCTGTTGCTATGGGTGCATGTGTTTTAGAAAAACATTTCACATTAAATAAAAAATTAAGCGGTCCTGATCAATCTTCATCATTAGATCCCATCGAACTTAAAAATTGGATTAAAAATGTTAGATCTATGGAAATAATTTTAGGAAGTAAAAATAAATTTATTACAAATTCTGAAAAACAAAATCTTACAATGAGAAAAATTTTAACTATCAAGCCTGCAAAAAAAGGCTCTACAATTACCTCTAATCTACTTAATGCAAAAAGAGGAAATATTTATGGTATTCTTCCTCTTGAACAAAATATATGTAAAATTTTAGGAAAAAAACTGAAAAAAGAAATTAAATTTGAAACCCAATTAAAATGGAGTATGATTGAATAATTTTTTTCTGACCATTAAGGAGTAAACTATTCAAAATAATAATTATTCTAACTCTTCTGAAATTATTATGCTTATTGCAATTTTTTTTTCATGTGATATTGAGACAAGAAATTTATACTTATTTTTCAATTTTCCTTTTAGATTTACAATAGGTTTTGAATTTGAATGAGATGTTTCTATGTCTAACATTGATACATGTTTGTTAATTGCTTTTTTAACGGCCTCTTTTATAGCAAATTTACCCGCAAAATGTTCATATGAATTCTTATATTTTAAACAATATTTTATTTCTGATGGAAGAAATATTTTTTTATAAAAATTTGGTTTTTTCAAGTAAGATATTTTTTTAAATTGCTCAATGTCAGTAATGTCTATTCCAATTCCAATTTTTTCAATCATTATTTTATTTGATACTTTCTCTTACTATAACTTTAGCAATTCCATCAACTAAACATTTGCCTGTTTGATTGTGTGCTGTAGTTTTGATTGTTATTATTTTAGTTGACTGACTTTTTTCAATGACTTTTCCTTCAATTGTAATTATATCACCTATGAAACAAGGTGCTTGGAAATTAAGTGTCTGTGAAAAATACAGGGCATTTTTTCCTGGAATGTACATACCTACCAATCTAGAAAAAAATGAAGATAATAACATTCCATGACATATTCTTTTACCAAATTTAGTTTTGGCTGCATATTCTTCATCCATATGTAGTGAATTATAATCTCCTGTAATTTTTGCGAATTCATTTACTATAGACTCTTCAATTTTTATGGTAAATTTTGTTTTCATATCAACTACGATCTCATCAAATGTGTATTCAGTCATCTAAAACTATCCCATGATTTCTGAGATGCCTTTTGATATCTGATATTTTTTTCACATCCATAGCTTCATCAATTGTGAATTTAACTTTAAATTCAGACTCAAGCTCATACAGTAAAACATATCCATTAAAGGACGTCCAATTTTCAATTGATTCAGGACCAGATTCATCATAAATAGAAGAAATTGGTATGTTCATTACTTTTGCTATTACACTGTATAGTCGTTCGGACATTATTCAACACTAACTGTGAGATATTCTGGAATTGTAAATTGTTCTTTTAATAAATAAATCCAATTATTGCCATCCTTATGAAAACCATTATTCTGTAAAAAGTCTTCAATCGGTTTATTTTTTTTTGATGCAATGAATTGTGCTGTTATTTGTTCAACTCCATTTTCTTTTGCAATATTGATAATATGTCCTAGCATTCCTTTTTCTATTTCTCTACCCATAATCCTACAACTTAAAAGAAATGTGTCAATAAACCATTCTTTAGGATTATTTTTGTATATAATAAAGACACCTGTAATTCCATTATCACCAAATTTATCTTCAACCTGCACACATCCAACGAGATATTTTTCATCATTAGAAAATTTTATAATCTCAGATTCTTGATAACGCTTTGTTGTAAGATTAAATTGATTTGTCTTTAATGTGAGTTGTGATATTCTTGGAATTGTAAACTCGTTAGCTTTTTTAATCAATATTTTTAGTTCTAAATTTTTTAGAAAGCTTTTCAAATCTGGTATAGAATTCTCAAAATTATTTCTTTGACGTTGTTCAAAATACATTTTTCCTCGTTTTACATCTTCATCTGTTATATTCAAAACACTAAACTCATTCATTTTTTTAATAATCTGTGCATATTGAGATGAATCCTTCGGTAGATTAACTGTCAAAACTTCTGGCATGTTTAGTTTCATATATTCTTGATTTACTGGATCATCGTCAAAAAATACCACACTATCTGCACCTATATTCAGTTCATTTATGATCTCTTTCATATTGGACACTTTGTCATTCCAATTAATTCTCATAGATGCAAATTGTTCTTCTCTTAGAACCATGTACGGATGTTCTTTAATTACTTTTAATGCATCATCATAATTGTTCTTACTGTTTATTGCAAGAATAATTCCACGTTGATTAAGTGAAAGCAAAATTTTCTGAAATTCAAAATACGTATTTCCGGAAGGTTCTGGTCCTAATCTAATTCCATTAAATCCATCTTCACCAACTATTCCTCCCCATAACGTATTATCTAAATCCAACACAATACATTTTTTTGATAATCCTAGATGGCCAATAATATACCCCATTAAATCGTTTGCCAAATACGGTATTCGTTCAAGAGATATTTTCATATCTCCAAAGAAAAACTGTTTATAATCAAAAACGTTATCTTCACCAAATTGTGATACGAATCTATCAAAATCATAAACAAAAATAAAATCAGAATTTACAAATAAGTCAATCAATCCACGATTAATTTCCTTAATCATTTGATGAAACCCGTATTCAGTTTTTGTCTCAAATATTCCATGTGGGGAATACGTTGGAAGATTAAAATTTGCAATAACTAATTTTGATTTTGTTCTACTAGTATAGGTATTAGCTAATTCTTGTATTTCTTTCAGTTTTTTTCCTACAAATTTTTTTCTTTCTGATGAGGAAACTGAATATGGAAAATGATACAAATCTCCTAAAATATTTCTTGTATCTATAATTAAAAATGTAATGTCTGGAGAAAATTTGTATAAAGCACTTTCATTGTTTAGAATTTCTTGATTATATTGATTATATCCACCAACGTATGTAGTACAGTCAATATTTTTTTCTGCAGCTTTTACTCGTATGGTTTCATCAAGACCGTTTATTGTAAAACTACAAAGGATTCCAACGCGTATTTTTACTCCTAATGGTTTACCCAAAAGCTCCCTCGATTTATTGATATAATATGATAGTTTTTGCTCTGTTGTCATAATTTGCTGTATTATGTTTTCTCATTCTGTATTAATTAATTATTGTGACTCGTAGGAATTTTCAGAAAGGTTTTAGACAAAGAGTTCTTTTTGATGTATTATATACTCATGAAAGACGAATTAGATGCTTTTACTACAAACGAATCAGAGATTTTAGAATATTATCATCTACATGGAAGATTTGGGAAATTAAGATTACGCCTCAAGTTTTTGAGAACCTGGATACTCCATTTTCTTGCATATTCATCACCAGATTCTAATTTCTCAATTAAAATGCAACGATCTAGAGGAGTCAAAATAGGAAAAAACTGTCATTTATCCCCCTATGTTCTTATCGATTTGGTTTACCCTCAACTAGTGAAAATTGATAATAATGTAACAATTGGCAGTAACACAATGATTTTTGCACATGTAAATCCTACTGCAAATCTCTTTTTAAAAAAAATTTACCCAAGACATGTAAAATCTGTTCATATAAAATCTGGGGCAGTTTTGTTTCCAGGGTGTATTATAACAGCTGGAGTAACAATTGGTGAAAATGCATTAGTAGGTGCAGGCAGTGTAGTATCTGAAGATGTTCCAGATTATTGTGTTGTAGTTGGAAACCCTGCAAGAGTGGTAAAAAAAACGGAACATTAACATTTAATTTATTATTACATTTAACGTAATGATAAATTAAATTTCTTTATATCAAATATCCTTTTTATCAAAATAGATTTTAAATATTTATACACCTTTTCACCCTCCAAAGATAGTTTCACCATTCCAAATATTCGTGGTATTTTCATCTTTTGTAGTAAATTCTAGGATGTATGATTTTTTGCCAATATCTATGATACTGTAACATGGTTTACCCCATGTGGTTTTTCTGGATGTTCTGAATCAAAA
This sequence comes from Candidatus Nitrosarchaeum limnium BG20, assembly GCF_000241145.1. Classification (NCBI taxonomy): domain Archaea; kingdom Thermoproteati; phylum Nitrososphaerota; class Nitrososphaeria; order Nitrosopumilales; family Nitrosopumilaceae; genus Nitrosarchaeum; species Candidatus Nitrosarchaeum limnium. The sequence continues at coordinate 50,871 of NZ_AHJG01000193.1, forward strand.
TATACTAGTTGTATAATCCAATTTTTTGTATGAGTTGAAGAGCATAACATAATCTGAAATTAGTATTTCTATGTCTTCAGTTTCCTTCATCTCTAATTGTTTTATCTAAACAATCAAGATCTTCAAAATGTCTAGTTTCAGATATAATCTCATCATGTTTTAATTTAAGAGATTTTTGTAAATCAGACATTGAAGTAAATTTATTATCATATGAATCACTATTAATTTTCTTTAAAATCTTGAATCTTCGTTTTTTAATTCATCAATTTTTCCAATCCTTATGAATGTAATATTATATTAGATAAATTATCTCTGAATAGCGTCATATTTTTACTCACAACAGGGGATTCCCTTTTTATTGCGGTTCAATAGTTGCTGGGGGTTTGCTTGAAATTGCGTATGTTACCCACGTTACATCTTCTACCTCATTTGTAATTCTATTGCTTATCTTCTCTAGTAATTCGTGAGGTAGTCTGGTCCAATCAGCAGTCATCGCATCAATGGAATCAACCACTCTGATCATCACAATATTTCCGTACTTTCTTTCATCACCTACCACTCCTACTGCCTTATCATCTCCTACTGCAGCATATGCCTGCCATACTTTACCATAAAGTCCATATACAATCAGCTCATCTTCCACAATTTTGCTTGCAACTTTTGCTATTTGCAACTTTGTTGGAGTTATCTCACCAATAATTCTTACAGCAAGTCCAGGGCCTGGAAATGGATGGCGCATGTAAAGTTTTTCTGGAACACCTAAAATTTTGGCAATTTTTCTTACTTCATCTTTGTATAACTCCCGTAATGGCTCCAATATTTGTAAATCAAGCCAATCTGGGAGTCCACCTACATTGTGATGTGACTTTATTACAGCAGCTGGACCTTTTGAAACTCCACTCTCTATCACATCTGGGTATAGTGTTCCTTGTGCAAGCCATTTGAAGGGACCATTTTCTTTTGCAAATTTAGTAAAAACATGAATAAACTCTTCACCCACTATCATTCTTTTTCTCTCAGGATCTTCCACTCCTTTTAGTTTGGACAAAAATACTTGTACAGCATCAACTGATGTGAAATTTACATTAAAGTTGTTTTTTGAACATCTCCTCAATTTCTTTTTCCTCATTTAATCGTAAAAGACCGTTATTTACAAAAACACATTTTTGTCTATCTCCAATTGCTTTATGAATCAATAAAGCAGCAACTGTAGAGTCTATGCCTCCACTCACACCACACAATACGTTTCCTTGAATTTTTGAGATCTTTTCAACAGCACTGTCGATAAATCCCTCCATGGTCCAGTCTTGTTTTGCACCACAAACTTTTAGGACAAAGTTTTTGAGAATTTCAGTTCCTTGTTCTGTGTGAACTACTTCAGGATGAAACTGGATTCCATAAATTGACTTTTCATATGAAGCAATTGCTGCTGCTTTTGCACTCTCCGTATGTCCTATCACTTTGAATCCAGGTGGAATTTGTTCTGCCTCATCACCATGACTCATCCATGCTCTAACTGATTTTCCAATTCCACTCAAAAGATTCTCATTATTGTCAATTGTTAGTAATGATGAACCG